>JADJJE010000057.1 GCA_016706685.1 Sandaracinaceae bacterium
GACGACGCGGACCCGCTGCGCTTCCCCGGCAACCTCGAGGTGTGCGACGCCGCGGGCCACGACGAGGACTGCGACGAGACCACCGTGTCGGACCGCGACGTGGACGGCGACCTGCAGGTGTCGAGCGCGTGCTGCAACGGCGCCAACTGCGGGCCGGACTGCGACGACACGCGGCGCAGCACCAACACGGGCGTGCCCGAGGTGTGCGACGGCCTCGACAACGACTGCAACGGCGCCGTGGACGAGGGGCTGATCATGCGGCTCTACCTGGACGCCGACCACGACGGCGTGGCGGACGCCGCGCGCGAGATCCTGGCCTGCCCGGGGACGCCGGGTGCCGCGGCTGCGGTGGGCGACTGCGACGACACGCGCGCCAGCGTGCGCCCCACGGCGCCCGAGATCTGCGACCTGCTCGACAACGACTGCGACGGCGTGGTGGACGAAGACGTGACCACCGTGCCCTGGTACGTGGACATGGACAGCGACGGCTGGGGCACCGTGTCGGCCAGCCAGCCCTCGGTGGAGTCGTGCGTGCCGCCCGCGAACCGCGCCATCCGCGTGGGCGACTGCAACGACGCCGACGTGGACGTGTCGCCCACGGCGCTCGAGCAGTGCAACGGCGTGGATGACGACTGCAACGGCCGCGCGGACTACCTGGTGGGCGGCCGCGACACCGAAGACGACGACCTCGACGGCGTGCCCGACATGCTGTGCGGTGCGGCGACCTCCGACTGCAACGACAGGGACGCGCTCATCAGCGTGGCCACCAGCGCCGAGATCTGCGACGACGTGGACAACGACTGCGACACGCGCGTGGACGAAGACGCCATCCCTGTGGCCTGGTACGTGGACATGGACGGCGACCGCTTCGGCGACCCGAACAGCACGCCGTTCACGAGCTGCGACCTGCAGCCGGGGCGCACGTTGGACAACACCGACTGCAACGACACGGACGCGGGCACGCACCCGGGCGCCTCGGACTCGTGCTCGGGGCGCCTGTTCGTCGATGACGACTGCGACACGCGCGTGGACGAGGGCGGCGTGGCGCTCACCATCTACGAAGACCTCGACGGGGATGGCTACGGCACCGGGGCGCCCATTCGCTCCTGCCTGCAGTCCACCATGACGGCCACACGGGACGGCGACTGCGACGACACCCGCGCGGCGGTGAACCCCGCGGCGCTCGACGACTGCGCGGCCCTCACGCTGGTGGACGACGACTGCGACGGTGAGGTGGACGAGACGCTGGTGCCGCGCACCTTCTATGACGACCTCGATGGCGATGGCTACGGCGCGGGCGGCGCGTCGAGCGGCTGCAGCCAGCCCGCCGGCACGGCCACCGTCCCCGGCGACTGCGACGACACGAGCTACCTGCGCAACCCCGGCGTGCCCGACGACTGCGCCACGCAGATTGGCGTGGACGACGACTGCGACGCGTCCACCGACGAGGCGCGCGCGCTGCTCAACTTCTACCAGGACCGCGACGACGACGGCTTTGGCGCGGGCCCTACCGTGCAGGCGTGCACGGGCCCCGTCGGCACCGTGGGAACGGCCGGCGACTGCGACGACGACAACGCCACGCGCAACCCCGGCGCGCCGGACGACTGCTCGCGGCCGATGTCCGTGGATGACGACTGCGACGGAGCGATCGACGAAGCCGCCGCGTTCACGGCGGTCTACCGCGACGTGGACGGCGATGGGTACGGCAACGGGGCGTCCATGATCTCGTGCGGCACGCCCATTGGCTACGTCACGGCGCCGGGCGACTGCAACGAGGGCGACGTGGCCATTCATCCGGGCCGGCCAGACGACTGCACCACGCGGCTGATGGTGGACGACGACTGCGACGTGGACGTGGACGAGGCCGTGGTGCTGCGCTCGTTCTACCCGGACGGCGACAACGACTCGTACGGCACCGGCGTGGGCGTGATGGCGTGCAGCGCCCCCGTGGGACACGGGCCGTTCCCCGGTGACTGCGACAACGCCAACGTGAACCGCAACCCCGGACGCGCCGATGACTGCAGCGGGGTGGCCGTCCTCGACGACGACTGCGACATGATCGTGGACGAGGCCACGGTGCGGACCACCTACTACCGCGACTTCGACGTGGACACCTTTGGCGACCCCACGGTGACCATGCAGCTGTGCGCGCCCATGAACGGCTGGGTGTTGAACGCCACCGACTGCGACGACTCACGCATGGCGGTGCGCCCCGGCGCCACGGAGCTCTGCGCGAACGGACTGGACGACGACTGCGACACGAGCTTGGACTGCGCGGACTCCACCTGCTCGAGCGGCTGCGGAACGCTCGAGCTGCTCTCGGGCGGGTCGCAGTCCGCTGCCGTGCACGCCGTCTTCCCGCAGCCTCTGCGCGTGCGCATGCGCGACGGCGCCAACAATCCGCTCGCGGGTCGCGCGGTCACGCTGGTGACTACCAGCATCACGGCGCCTGCCATGACGGCAACGACGGATGCCATGGGAGAGGCCGTGTTCATGAACGTGCGCGCGGCGTACCGCGTGGGCACCGAGGTGGTGCGCGCGACGGCGTTGGGGGTCCCCGACCTGCCCATCACCATGACCACCGTAGCGCCAGACCCCGGCACCATCTTCAGCGCGTTCAATGGGCCGCGCAACAACGTGCTGCGGCTCACGGGGCCCACCTACACGGCCGCCGTCGACAACACCTCGGCGAGCGCCACCGGGGGTCCTGACGGCTCGCTCTACTTCGTGGCCGGCAACCGCATCCTGCGAGTCAAACCCGATGGCGTGGTCGAGACCGTGGCGGGCACCGGGACGCTCGGCTTCACGCCGGCCGTCCCCAGCGCGGACGCACGCACGGTGGCCATCTGGCCCATGGGTACGGCGGCCCTGGCGCTCGACGCCCCGCGCAACCGGCTGTACTACGCGCAGCGCTGCGCCATCTACGTGGTGGACCTGCTCAGCCACGCGATGGACCTCTACATGGGCGTCCCCGGAACGTGCAGTAACACGGGAGAGGGCGGCCTGGCCGTCAACGCCACCTCGTTCGAAGTGGGCTACATGGCCGTGAGCGACACCGGCGTGCTCTTCTTCGTCACGGTGGGCTCGAACGCGACGCCGCGGTCCATGCGCTACATCGACACCGCGGGCCGGATCGCCACGATCCTGGTGGTGGGGACCGGGACGCCTGCGCTCGCCATCGGTGGCTACCTCGGTGACGTGGGCGCCATTCCCGGCGAGAGCGACGCGGTGCTGCTGGCCACCGATTGCACGACGCCCGCGGGTACCCGCGAGTGCATCCTGCGGGTGACCACGGCCGGCGAGCTCACCCACCTCGCCGGAGCCATGGGCAACGACGCGTCGCCCGAGAACATCCCCGCGGTCAGCGCCGTGCTCGGCGACGCGGAGTCCGTGGAGATGCTCTCGACCGGCGAGATCGTCATCGCGGAGTACATCTACGACCGCGTCCGGGTGATCGGTCTCGATGGGATGATTCGCACCATCGCCGGCGACCGTCTCACTCCGGGCGACACGGGCGACGGCGGTCCGGCACCATGGCCCTGCTGCGCGACCCAGCGTGGCTGTCTGTCTACGGCGACGATCACCTCGCGTTCTGGCAGGCCAGCTCACGCGTCATCCGCGCCATCTGGTGATGCACGCGCGCGGTGTCGTTGCCGGTCCCCCGCTCGCCTGATACCCCGCACGGCATGACGATCGACTCCCGCGAAGCCCTGCTGGCCATCGACCGGCGGCACCTCTGGCGGCCGTACACGTCGAGCGAGGACCACGAAACCAAGACCCCGCTCTTCATCGAGCGCGCCGAGGGGCCGTACCTCTACGCGGCGGACGGGACGCGATACCTGGACGGGAGCGGCGCGTGGTGGTGCAACAATCTGGGCCACGGGCACCCTCGCTTGCGTGAGGCGCTGACCCGGCAGGCGCACGATCTCTTGCACTGCTCGATGGCGGGCACCGTGCACCCTTCGGCGGTGCTGCTGGCGCAGGAGCTCGTGGACATCGCGCCGCCCGGGCTCACGCGCGTGTTCTACAGCGACAACGGCAGCACCTCGGTGGAGGTGGCGCTCAAGATGGCGTTCCAATACTGGCAGCAGAACGGCCGGCCGGGGCGCACGCGCTTCCTGGCGCTGCCGGGCGGCTATCACGGCGACACCATCGGGGCCATGGCGGTGGGCAACGTGGGGGCGTTCAACGGGCTGTTCGCGCCGCTGTTTCCGGGGGGGCGCGCGGCCGCGGAGGGGCTGCCCGAGCCTGCGCACGCGGACGACGAGGCCGGCTGGGACGCGCTCTTCAGCGCGCTCGAGCACACGCTGCGGGCTGACGCCGACGAGATCGCGGCGGTCATCGTGGAGCCGTTGATCCAGGGCGCCGCGGGCATGCGCACCTACCCCGAGCGGCACCTGCGACGGCTGCGCGAGGTGACGCGCGAGGTGGACACGTTCCTGATCTGCGACGAGGTCTTCACCGGCCTCGGACGCACCGGGACCCTGTGGGCCAGCACGCGCGCGGGTATCTCACCGGACCTGCTCTGCACCGCCAAGGGGCTGTCGGGTGGAGCGCTGCCCTTCTCGGCCACGCTGGCCACCGAGCGCGTGTTCGACGGCTTCCGCGGCGACAAGACGCGCGCGCTGATGCACGGCCACACGTTCTATGGCAACCCGCTGGGCGCGGCGGTGGCGCGCGAGGTGCTGGCCATCTACCGCGAGGAGGCCATCCTCGAGAACAGCCAACCGCTGGCGGCACAGCTGGCGGCGGGCTTCGCAGCGCTGGCCGCCATCCCCGGCGTGCGGCGAACCCGGGCGCTGGGCATGGTGGCCGCTGCCGACTTGGGCGAAGGCGGCTACCTGGGCCGTCTGGGCTGGGCGGTGCACGACGCCGCGCGCGCCCGCGGCGCTCAGCTGCGCCCCCTGGGCGACACCATCTACGCGATTCCGCCACTGAATATCGACCCTGCCGCGCTCGAAGGGCTAGTGCGCATCGTCCACGAGAGCGTCGTGGAAGCGCTGGGCAGCGAGCGTGGCGGCATCCGTCCCTGAATCTGCTAGCTTGCGCCCGAGATGGCTCAGCCACCGCCCCCCCCACCCGACAAGCCGCGCGTCCTCTGCGTGGAAGACGAACCCGCTGTCCTCACACTCGTGGTGAAGCTGCTGGAGCCCATTGCGCGCGTGCAGACGGCTACCGACGGTCAGCAAGCCCTCGAGATCCTGCAGGCCAGCAAGAAGCCGCCGGACCTGGTCATCACCGACATGATGATGCCGCGCCTCGACGGCATGGGCCTCGCCAAGGCCATGCGTGCGGACGAGCGCCTGGCCAAGGTGCCCATCATCATGCTCACCGCCAAGAGCGGCGCCATGGACGTCGTGGGCGGCATCAACGCCGGGGCCAAGCACTACGTCACCAAGCCGTTCAAGCACGAAGAGCTGCTGAGCAAGGTGCGCAAGCTGCTCCGCCTGTAGCCTCTGCGAGCGCACCGCATGGCCGAGCCCACACCACCGCCTACCGACGGCGCGTCCCCGAGCCCCACCCGTGCCTGGCTGCCCTTCGCGCTGGCGGCGCTCTCGGGCACGCTGCACTTCCTGTCCTTCTGCGGCTTCGGCCTCTGGCCGCTGGCGTTCGTGTGCTTCCTGCCGCTGTATTTCGCGCTCGAGCACCCGAGCGTGGTCACCAAGCGGCGCGCGGCGGCGGTGGGCTTCACGCACGGCTTCGTGGCCTACCTGGGCGGCTACCACTGGATGGCCAAGATGCTGGAGGTCTTCAGCGGCTTCAACATCGGCATCGCGTCGTTCCTGGCGTCGTTCTTCTGGGCCTACCTGGCGCTGTTGCAGCTGGTGTTGGCGCTCTGCCTGCGGCGCGCGCGCCACCACGGCTACCCGGTGGCGCTCGCGGCGGTGGCCTTCATCTTGTGTCTCGAGCAGTGGTTCCCCACGCTCTTCCCGAGCCACTTCGGATATGCGTTCTTCGACCAGACCTGGCTGCTGCAGCTGGCGGACCTCGGCGGCCCGGGCGTGGTGGGTGCGCTTCCGCTCTTGATCCAAGCGGCGCTCTACCCGCTGGTGCGCAGCCGCCTCGCGGGGCAGTCGCTCACCGTGCACGCAGCGCGGCCGCTGCTCGCTTCCTTGGCGCTCCTGCTGCTGGGCCTCGGCTACGGCGCCTGGCGCGCGCAAGAGGTGGACGCGCGCGCGGCGCGGGCCGAGACGCTGCACGTGGGCATCGTGCAGGCGGCCATGGGCGTGTTCGAGAAGCACCTCTACCCGCAGCGGGGGCATCGCCTGCACCTCGAGGGGTCGCGGTCGCTCGAGGCCTCCCAGCGCGCCGCCGGGCACCCGCTCGACCTCTTGGTGTGGCCCGAGTCCGCCTACCTGTGGACGCTGCCGCCCAACGCCAACCTCGAGCGCGTGCTGCGCGATCTCACCACGCCGCTGCTCTTCGGCGGCCTGCGGCGGGACATGGACCAAGACGGCCAGATGGGCTTCTTCAACACGGCCTACCTGATCGACGCGCAGGCGCAGCTGCTGGGCACGTACGACAAGACGTACCTGCTGGCCTTCGGGGAGTACCTGCCGCTCGGCGAGACGTTCCCGCAGCTGTACGAGCTGTCGCCGCGCACGGGGCGCCTGTCACCGGGCACGCACACGCGCCCGCTGGTGCTCCCGGGCTCCTCGGGGGACACGCGCATCACCACGCTCATCTGCTACGAGGACGTGCTGCCGGGCTTCACGCGGCAGGCGGTGGCCGCAGGGCAGCCGCACCTGCTGGTGAACATCACCAACGACGCGTGGTTCGGGAAGAGCCAGGAGCCGCACATCCACTTGGCCATGGCGCGCTTCCGGGCGGCCGAACACCACCGCGCGCTGGTGCGCTCCACCAACAGCGGCGTCAGCGCCTTCATCGACCCGGCCGGCCGCGTGGTGACGCACGGCGGGCTGTTCACGGGCGAGCAGCTGCACGCTCGCGTTCCCCGCATGGACCAGGCCACGCTCTACGAGACGGTGGGCGACTGGCCCGCGTGGCTCGCCACGGTGGCCTCGCTCGGGATGTTGCTGCGCCGCCGCCGCGTGTGGGCCGCGTGAGGCGGAGGTAGCGTGAGCGTGTCGGCCAGCGAACAGCGGCTCCAGCAGCGCTTCGGCCTCAGCAGCTTCCACCCCTGGCAGCGCGAGGCCATCGACGCGCTGCTGACCGGGCCCAAGCGCGTGCTGGTGGTGGCGCCCACCGGGGGCGGCAAGTCGCTCTGCTACCAGTACCCGGCCACGGAGCTCACGGGCACCACGCTGGTGGTGTCGCCGCTAATTGCGCTCATGGAGGACCAGGTTCGGGCCCTCACGGCGCGCGGCGTGCGGGCCACCTTCCTGGCGTCCACGCTGGACTTCGAGGAGCTCAAGGCGCGCGAAGCCGCCGTGGCCCGTGGAGAATTCGACCTGGTCTACGTGGCCCCCGAGCGGCTGAGCAACCGCTACACCTTCGAGATGGTGCGCGCGCTGCGGCCGCCGCTCATCGCCATCGACGAGGCGCACTGTATTTCGCAGTGGGGGCACGACTTCCGGCCCGAGTACCTGCGCCTGGGGGAGGTGCTGCGCGCGCTCGACCCGCCACACGTGCTGGCCTGCACGGCCACGGCCACGCCCGTGGTGCGCGACGAGATCCTGGCGCGCCTCGGGCTGACCACACGGGACACCGCGGTGGTGCTGCGTGGCTTCGCGCGCCCCAACCTGCACCTCTCGTGCGAAGAGATCGACGGCCAGAAGGCGCGCCGCGACGCAGCCGTGGCCATCTTGCTGGAGGTGCTGGGCAGCGCCAGCGAGCCGAAGGGCGGCGCCATCGTATACGCGGCCACGCGCAAGAACGCCGAGGCCGTGGGCGAGTCGCTGCTGGCAGCGGGCTTTCGCGCGGGCGTCTATCACGCGGGCATGAGCCCCGAAGACCGGGCCAGCGTGAACGCGCGCTTCGCGAGTGGGGAGCTGCACGTGGTGGCCGCCACCAACGCGTTCGGCATGGGCATCGACCGCGCCGACATCCGCGTGGTGGTGCACCTCCAGGCGCCCGGCTCCATCGAGGCCTACTACCAAGAGGTGGGCCGCGCGGGGCGCGACGGCGCGCCGGCCGAGGGCGTGCTGCTGGCCAGCGCCAGCGACATGGGCCTGCGCAAGCGGCTGATCGACATGCGCGGCTCGGGCGGCGAGCTGGCGGCGCGGCAGTGGGACTTGTTTCTGGACCTGATGCGCTACGTGGAGGCCGGCAGCTGCCGCCACGACTTCATCTTGCGCTACTTCGGCGACGACCAAGAGACGCTGGGCGGCTGCGGCCACTGCGACGTGTGCAGCGCGCTCGAGGGGCGCGAGAGCACGAGCGGCGACGGCGCGCGCAGCGACCCGGCCGCGCAGCTGGTGGTGCGTCAGGCTCTCAGCGGAATCGCGCGCGCGCGCGGCCAGGTGGGCCTGCGCAGCGTGGCCGAGATGCTGGCGGGCAAGAGCAACGCCAAGAGCAAGCGCTGGGGCTTCGAGCAGCTGTCCACGTTCGGGCTCTTGCGCAACGAAGGCGTGGAGTGGGCGGTGGCGCTCTTGCGGCGCCTGGTGACGGCGGCGCTGGCGGACCTGACGAGCGACGAGTACCCGCTGCTGATCCTGACCGCGCGCGGCGTGAGCGTGATGAAAGGCGAGCTGCCGGCCGACGTATTGCTGCCTCCGGCGCACGCGGGGCGCCGCTCGGGGGGCAAGCGCGCCGGGCCTCGGGACACCGCGTCCGCCAGCAGCAAGAGCCAGAACGCGGTGGACATCGAGGCGCTCGACGACGGCTCCCGGCGCCTCTTCATGGCGCTGCGCGAGGAGCGTTTGGCGCTTGCCCGCGAGCGTGCCGTGCCCCCGTACGTGGTGTGCCACGACCGCACGCTGCTGGGCCTCGCGGTGCACCGGCCCACCACGGAGGGCGGCCTCTCGGGGGTGCACGGGATGGGCCCGGCGCGCATCGAAGCCTATGGCGCGCGCTTGATCGCGGTGATTGAGCGCAACGCCGGCTTGTCGTAGGGTCCGATCCACACGTAGAATCAGCTAGGTTGATCGCGCGAAATCGTTCGCAAGCAAGTAAGCATCGGTAGGAGACACTGTTCGTGGGCAAGAGAATCTTCGTCGGGAACCTGGCGTACTCGACGACAGACGATTCACTCAGGGCGCACTTCGAGGCCAAAGGGCACGAGGTCAGAAAAGCCACTGTCGTACTAGACCGCGAGACCGGAAGGTCGCGCGGCTTCGCCTTCGTCGACCTCGGCGACGGCGAAGACCTGGCGGCGATCATCGCGGCGAACCACGAGCGAGATCTCGATGGGCGGCGCGTGACGGTCACCGAGGCGGTGGAGCGCCCACGCGGCGCGGGCCCGGGTGGCCCACCGCGTGGCCCACGGCCAGGAGGTGACGGTGGTCGCCCGCCGTACGGTGGCGATCGGCCGCGAGGCCCCGGCGGACCGGGCGGCTACCAAGGCGGCGGTGGTGGCGGTGGCTACCAAGGCGGCGGTGGTGGCGGTGGCTACCAAGGCGGCGGCGGTGGCGGTGGCTACCAAGGCGGCGGTGGCGGCGGTGGCTACCAAGGCGGCGGCGGTGGCGGCGGCTACCAAGGCGGCGGCGGTGGCGGCGGCTACCAAGGTGGCGGCGGCTACAGCTCCGGCGGCGGCGGTGGTGGCGGCTACCAGGGCGGCGGTGGTGGCGGTGGTGGTTTCCCCCGACGCCCGCCCGACGCAGGCGCGCCCCCGCGCCCCTTCCAGGGCCCTCCGGCGGAGCCCGGGGCGGCCGGTGAAGACCCCGATCAGCCCAGCCGCAAGCGCCGCGAGAAGCCCGCGCTGAAGAAGCGCGAAGAGGTGCGTCCTCCTCCTCGTCGCACCGAGCGCGAAGAAGAGCGCCGCCCCAACAACAAGTGGCGCGGCGGCATGGGCTGGGAAGCCGGCGACGACGACGACGAGTGATGCGCGCGGTGGGACCCCTTGTGCCCCGGCTGGCCGCGGCGCTTGTGGCCCTTCTTGGTGGCCTTCGGCGAGGCGCCGCCCGGGCCATCGCTCGACGGCGGCAGGTTCGAGTTGGTGGAGTTGCGGCTCTGGTGCTCCACCAGCTTCTTCGCGGCTCTGGGTCGCAGCCTTCAGTGTGCCACCCGCGAGGACCGTCAGCGCTTCATCCCATCTAGGGGCGCAGCGTCAGAACGCCGTCCACGAACGCGGGTCAGCTCCAGTCAGCACAGGTCGCCCCTCACGGACCCGCGTCGGGGGTCGACATCGCAAGGGCGGGCAGGCAGAACGACGCGAACTCCGTGCCGATGAATACTTCTGTGACGGCCGTCCCGCGCGTCGGGCAGCGAGGGAGATCCGGGCGTCTGACGTTCTGGCGGGCAATGCAGTAGCCGTCACTGAACTCCACCGAGCGGTCGAACACGCCAGCTTCGTCGGTTGCTAGACAAAATCCATCCACCACGATGGTACGTGCCCCCTCGAGCTCGGAGACGGTTCCATCGGGACAGTTTCTTCCTGGCCTACACGCGCGCGAGCACTGGCGGTACTCCTCCACCTCGGTGCGGCTTGGGAACGTGTAGAAGCGGTGCGTCCGGCACTCCGAGGCTTCGCGGGGGCAGTCCTCGTCGGTGACACACGACACGTAGATCTCGTCGTACGGCACCGAGAGTCCAGAGCTGCACCCCGTTGCGGAGAGCAAGCTGGCCCACAACATCCATGTCGTCGTTCGCATCATCCAAACTCCGTCGTAGCCCGCTCAGGCTGGCGTTGTCGTGCCCTCAGCGCGGCACGAGCCGCACCGACTGATAGGTGACTGTCGTCGTCGTATCGTTGTCGCCGATCTGCCCACGCGAAACAGTGCCGCACGTCACTTGGATCGTGGTGCCGGTGTAGCTCGGGAGGCTGAGTTCGCAGTCGGGTGTCGGCGCCAACGAGCCCGTGCAGGTCACGTTCGCGTCGCCACACCGTGCGGCAGTACTGCCAGTGGTCACCTGCATGCGCCCACAGTGCTCCACAACCCAGCGGGTGGGGTCTTCCACCACCACTTGGTCATAGGCTCCCGACCGAGTGCTAACGAACTGGTTCACCTCCCCCGGGTTCGTGGTCTGTACCAGTTGGTAGCTGAGGTCGCAGTCCAGCACCATTGGTTCGAGAGGCACGGGCTGAGCATTGGCGTCTGTCTGCATGTCGCGCAGGATGGTGGCCGCGTCATCCAGCATCGTGGCGGCGTCTTCCATTTGGGGAGACGCGTCTCCGCAGGCGATCGTGGCGGCGACGCCAAAGCCGACGACGGCCGTAGCGAGGCGCGAACGTGAAACGCGGAATGACGGAAACGTGCGCATGATGCAGAACCTCCTGATGAAGGTGAGTAGAGTGGCTGAGCAGGTCGCCGACATCAATGGGCTGCTGGTCGCGGAGGTGTCCATGACATGCGGATGGAAGTGGGAAGTGCTCTTGAGTGTCCCCGTCATTGCGCTCCCGCGGGGCCGGGCCGACCCGGCGGCTCTGCTTTGACCCACGAGTGGCGCGGTAGCGCCACGTTCGAGTTCGATGGCGGTGCACACCTATGCCGAGGTGCACTATTCGGGAAGCGGCGACCTACCCGGGGCCACGATGTGCCTCCTCTGGGACTCAGCCCTGGGGCAGGGGCGGGTGGTCTACTGGACTAGCGCGTTCAACGTCCCCGGGTTCGTGGGGTGCCCCAGCGGTGAACTGCCCGACCTGGTTCGTTCGTGTGCCTATCCCGACGGCCTCGGGCCGCTCCAGTACAGCGCGGAGTTCTACGACTTTGCCAGCTCGGACTCCACGCTGCCCGGCCCGTTCCGGGGCTGCCGCAGAGAACTGTGGCGACGGCAAGAGCGAGGAACCTGGCCCGATCCGCGTGGTACCACGCCCTGACATCCCTGCGGTCCGCGCCCGATGCCGCTCTCCTGTATCCCCTCCGCAGATGACGGAGTTCGCGGCGCGCGAAGGGGTCTCTGCGCAGCGACTCCACCGCTGGCGCCAACGGTTGGGAGTGGGAGCCATGTTGCGCGCGGGTGACCGCGCCACCATGAGAAAAGCCCCGGCCATCTGGCTGGGGCTTTCTCGTTTGGACCGGAGCCGTGCTCCGTGGGAGCGCGTGGCCTACTGGCCCATGCCCTGCTGGCGCATCTGCTCCTGGATCTGGCGCATGAGCTCCTCGGGGATCTGCTGACCGCCCGGCGCGCCCATGCCCTCGTGGCCCGGGATGCCCAGGCCCGCGGGGTCCTCGGCGCCCTCTTCCGGCGCGGCGCCCGGCTCGGGCTCCTGGAAGAGCGAGGCCTCGCCGCGCAGGCGGTCCGAGGTGTAGCGCGAGATGGTGTAGATGGTGGGCAGCCCGCGCACGCGCACGTAGATCTGACCGTCGCCGGGGGCCGCGCCGCCGAGCTCGATGACGATCGTCTCGACGATGGTGGGCGCTGCGGCAGGAGCAGCCGCCGGAGCAGCGGTGCCACCGTCGGCCACCTCGGCCACACCCGCGTCCGGCGCCGCGTCGCTGGGCTCCACGGGCTCGGGCCCGATGGACAGCGTGACCACGGCCTCGGGGGCGGTGAGCCCCGCGTCGGCTTCGGTCACCTCGGCGGCGGCGAAGTCGGTGGCGCGCATGCGCGCGAGCGTGGCGGCCACGGCCTGCACGCGCTGGGCGCCGAAGCGCTCGATGGGCTCACCCGCGGTGAGCGCCCACTCTTCGGTGCGCGCGAAGGCCAGCGTGCGCTCGCCCACCTGGTAGCTCAGGCCCACCACGCGCTCGGGCGTGACGTCCACGATGCGCTTGTTGCGGAAGGCGCTGAGCTCGCGGTCGAACGCGAAGCGCATGGAGCCCTCGGCGGCGACCACCACGTCTTGGCCAGCCACGCGGACCATGGTGTTGCCGCCGCGCGTGGCGCCGAAGATCAGGTCGGCCACCTCGGCGTCGCCGGCGCGCACGGTCACGCGCAGGCCCTGCTCGTCGTCCACTTCGAGGCGCGCGTGGTTGGTCGCGTTGCGGGCCACGACCTCACCGGCCTCGAGCTCGTCGAGCTTCTCGATGGCGGCGCGCACCACGTTCTCGTCGGCCTCGGCCTCGATGGGCGTGGTGATGCGCCACGTCTCGCCCTCACGCGTGAGCGTAATGGGAGCGGAGTCGGGGCGCGCGATGGTGAGCGAGGTGATGGCGCTGCCGTCGAGGTCCGGCAGCGTGGCCGTTTCGGGGGCTTCGCTCGAGCCAGCGTCCGTGGTGGCGCGGCGGTTGGCCATGAAGGCCACGAGGGCAACCAGGGTGACGAGGACGCCGCCCGCGATGAGGAGCTTCTTGTTCTGCATCGTCCGGTCTCTCTCAGAGCTTGATGTTGTTCTTCTTGGCGATGCGCTGGCGCCAGCGGATCACCCCGAAGAGCGCGAGCAAGAGGGGCAGCCCGAGCGTGAGCGCCCACTGCGTGATCTGCTGCGAGCGCTTGTACGCGTCCTCCGCCGCCTGGCGCTCTTCGAGAGCCTCGGCGAACTCGTCACGGTCACGCGCTTCGCTCGCCGCTTCGGCGCGCTGCTCGGCGTCGCGCAAGGCGGCGGGCTGGTCGAGACCAGGCTCCGCGACGCTCTTGGTGCGGATCGCGATGAGGTCGTCCTCGGCCGCGAGCCAGTCCACCGAGTTGAGCGCAAAGGCCAGCGTGTCGGTCATCTGGCCCTGCCCCGCCTGGAGGAAGAGCGCGCCGGCACCGATGACCATCACACGCACGTCCGTCGCGGCCTGCGCGGGGCCTTCGCCGCCCGGGAAGGCGCTGGGCAACGTGCCCTCGATGGCCACGGCCATGGCGCGCGTGCCCACGCGGCCCGTGCGCTGCCACTCGGTCGGGTCACGCGGCTGGAGCATGATGCTCGCGTCGTTGACCACCCACGCGCCCTCGGAGGACGAGATGAGCGGCAGCACGCGCACGCCGGCGGGGGCGTCTTCCAGCACGCTCACCGACGCGCTGAAGGGCATGGTCACGGTGGCCAGCCCGAAGACGGCCGGGTGCTCCTGCTGCTCGGCGTCCAGCACCGCGCGCGGGAAGAAGGGGTACGGCACGGCCATGCCGCCCATGGGCAGCATCTCGCACTGCGGGTCCGCGACGAGGTTCTGCTCGAGGCGCACGCCCCAGCGCTCGAGGAGCGCGTTCAGGCCGGTGTCCACGGGCGCCGCGCTGGGGGGCGGCTGCTCGAGGTTCAGGTTGATGGAGCCGCCGATGATGCCGAGCGCCCCGCCGTTCATGACGTAGGTGTTCAGGTTCTGCAGCTCGGCCTCGGGGATGGCTTCGGACGGCGAGACCAGCAGCACGGCCGAGATCTCGTCGTTGTCGATGGGCTGCGCCGCGCTCACCTCGCGCAGCTCGTAGTTGGTGAGCATCTGGCTGAGCGGCGCCAGGTCTTCCGCCAGGGTGGCGGCGCCGTGACCGGCCAGGATGCCGACCACGCGCTTCTCGCCCACCAGGTCCTTGATGCGCATGGTCAGCTCGTACTCGAGGCCGTCGCTGCCGGCGATGACCGGGATGGTGCGCGAGTCGCCCATGTACTTGATGACCAGGCCGCGGAAGCCCATGCGCGTGCTGCGCGCGCCGGCCTCGATGAGCTGGTGCTGGACGGCCTCGATGCCGTCCTCTTCCGCCTGGGACTTCAGCTCTTCGTCGTCGCCCGGGTCCACGAACCGCACGCTGAGGCGGCCGTCGCTGGCCTGCGCGTACTCTTCGAGCAGGTCACGCACCTCGCGCTCCGTGGAGGCGAACTGCGGCGGCAGGTCACTGCTGAAGTACGCCGTGATCTGCATGTCCTCGTCGAGGTCCTCCATGAGGCGCTCGCTGCTGGGCGCCAGGCTGAAGAGCCTGTTGCGCGTGGCGTCGAAGCGACCGTAGGAGGTGAACAGGCCGAGCAGGTTGAGGGCGAGCAGGATGCCGGCCCCGATGAGGAGGAAGACGAGCGACTCGCTGGCCGCCCGTTTGCGCTTGTTGGTGGTCATGGAATCAGCTCCAGCGCCGGCTCTCGAGGGAGCGGAAGGTGACGCCGAGGCACAGGGCGGTCACAGAGAGGAAGAAGACGACGTTGCGCAGGTCGATGACTCCGCGCGTCATGGGCCCGAAGTGGTAGCCGAAGCTGAACCACTCGAGGGAGCCCGCGAGCTCGCTGGGCAGGAGCACCAGCATCTTGTCGACCAGGAAGAAGAACATGGTGAGCGTGAGCGCCACGAAGAACGCCACGACCTGGTTCTCGGTGAAGCTGCTGGCCATGAGGCCGATGGCCAGCATGGCGCCGCCCTGCAGCAACATGCCGAGGTAGCCGGTGACCACCGGGCCCGCCTCGAGGGGGCCGAACTGCGCCACCGCGATGGGGTACGGGATGGTCAGCAGCGCGAGCACGCCGTAGAGGCCCATGACGCCCAGGAACTTGCCGAGGACCACTTCGTGGTCGCGCACGGGCAGCGTGATGAGCAGCTCGATGGTGCCCTGGCGCTTCTCGTCCGCCAGGAGGCCCATGGCCAGTGCGGGCGCAGCGAAGGCGCTCAGGATGCCGACCCAGTCGAACATCTGGCGCACGCTGGCCTGGTCATAGAGGAAGAACGTGCTCCAGAAGAACCAGCCGAGGGCGCCGAGCACCAGCGAGAGCACGATGTAGGCCGTCGGGCCGTTCCAATAGCTGCGGAACTGACGCCCCGCGATGGTCAGGATGTTCTGCATGTCACGCCTCTCCCACGCGGGTCAGGTCGCGGAAGATGTCTTCCAGGTTCTCGCCCTGATGCTCTAGCCCGAGCAGCACCAGGTCGGCGGCCACGGCGGCCTTGAAGATGTCGGCACGGAGGTCCTTGTCGCCCTCGGGCAGGATCTCGAACACCAGCTCGCCGGCCTCTTCGCCGGTGCGCGCGCGCACGGTGGCCGCGCCCTTGATCTTCTCGAAGGCCTTCTGCGCCGCCGCCGAGCCGTCCGAGCTGCCCTGAATGGTGGCCACGTACTTGGCCTTGCCGGCGCGCTCCATGAGCTCTTCGGGCTTGTCGTCCGCCACGATGCGGCCGCCCGAGATGATGAGCACGCGGTCACACGTGACCTGCACCTCCGCGAGGTTGTGCGTGCTCAGGATGACCGTGCGCTTCTCGCCGATCTCCTTGATGAGGTCGCGGATCTCGGAGGCCTGGTTGGGGTCGAGGCCGCTCATGGGCTCGTCGAGCACCAGCAGCGGGGGGTCGTGCACCAGCGCCTGCGCCAGGCCCACGCGCTGCTTGAAGCCCTTCGAGAGCGCGCGGATCTCCTTGCCCAGCACGTCGCCGAGCGAGGTCTGCTCCACCGCGGTCTTGATGCGCTTGCGGCCCTCCACGCCCTTGAAGCCGCGCATGGCGGCCATGAACTCGAGGTACTCGAGCACCATCATCTCGTAGTAGAGCGGCGTGCTCTCCGGCAGGTAGCCGATGGCGCGGCGCGCCCCGACCGGGTCGTCGAAGACGTCGCAGCCGTTCACCGTGGCCGTCCCGCTGGTGGGCGAGATGTAGCAGGTGAGGATCTTCATGGTGGTGCTCTTGCCGGCGCCGTTGGGGCCGAGCAGGCCGACGACTTCGCCGCGGTGCACCTTGAAGCTTGCCTTCTGGAGGGCGGTCATCGGCCCGTAGAGCTTGTGCAGCTCTTGGGCCTCGATCATCAGGTCACTCATATGAAGCGTATCTTCCGTCGAGAAAACGATAGGTTCGGGCGCGCGGATGGTAGTCCGAGGACCCCGTGAGTCAAGAACCCCGGCCAAATCAGGGCCGGAGGGCGTTCCGCGAGGCCAGTCCGCCCCGCCGAGGCCGCTAACACGCGTGGGCCGGGGACATTCCCATGGCAGACTGCAGCCATGGACTTGCGACCGTTTGCGTGCGTGCTCGCGGGGCTGTGGGCGGGGTGCGGTTCCTCCACGACGGACGCCAGCGACACCACCCGAGCCGACCCACAAGCCACGGAAGCGGAGCCGACACCCACCCCCGAGTCCGAAACGGCCCCGGAGGCCGAGCCCACGCCCGAGCCGACGCCGCCCACCCCCGACTCCCACGCGGCCCTCCGGCCCGAGTCGACGCCCACGGGCACCCCCGAACCGGCGCCGCCGGCGGACCCGAGCGCGTCACGGGAGTGCGTGGTGGTCCACCTCGGCCTCGACCTGCGGGCGCTGCCGATCAACACCTCCCCGAGCGGGGTGGACATGTTCGTGCTGCACCAGGCCGACGAGCTGCGACGCGCCACTCCGGGGGCGCCCCCGCGCTTCGGCCACTTCCCAGGGACCGGCGTCCTCTATGCGTTCTTCGACGGTGGCCGTGGCCCGGCCGAGGTCGCGCGCTGCGAGCGGGCGCTCGCGGCCTACCTGCCCACCGCCCCGCGGCTGCCGATCCAGATGGAGCCGGCGGTGCAGGTCACCGAGCCCTGTCGGCCCTGCGAGTAGCTCGAGGTCCAGACGGAATCTGCACCCGACACGGGCATAGGTCGCTGCGCGGCATGGCATCCTCGCGCCATGGAGCACCCGAAGCCCGCGCTCGAGCGCGCCCAGGAAGCCGGCAAGAACGCCGCCAAGAAGGGCTTCGCCGTCTTCAAGGCGGAGCTGCGCTTCGTGCTGGCCGCGTTCTTCCGGCCGTTCTGGAAGACGCTCGGTGTCGTGGCCGTGCTGGTCTTCCTCTTCATCACGTATGCAGCGATCAGCGGCCTCGCGGACGATCCGGCGACCGACACGAGCGTCTACGTGGTGCTCCCCTTCTTCGCGCTCTTCTACGCGCTGGTGGTGGGCGCCCCCGTGGCTGCCATCGTGGCCGCCTTCCGTGCGGCCTGGACGCTCTCGGGGCCGTGGGTGCTCGTGCCCATCTTCAGCATCCCGCTGGCGTTGCTGTGCTCCTTCTGGCTCATGAGCGGCCCGCTCGCGAGCGCCGCCACCGGCGTGCTGGACGCGTGCGTGGCCGCCGGCCGAGGTCACCACTGGCTGGTAGCGGACATGGGCAGGATCGCTCACGTGGGGCCCGTCGCGCTGGTGGTCCTCTTGCCGCTGCTGGTCATCGACCTCGGCGCCATCGCCTTCTCGTCGGCCGTGCTCGGCGCGCTCGCGTGGCTGCTCATCATGTTCTCGCTCGCGTTCCTGCTGGGGCTCGTGCCCGCGGGCCTCGTGTCCTTCATCGCGGTGAGCGTGGGCTACGTGCGTCGCTTCCGGCGGCGCCACGCTCCCTGAACGCGGATTCGCTGGACACCTCGGAGCGTCCTCACGTAGCGTCGTCGGTGGTCTCGGGGGGTCGCGTCGTGCGGCCGGAGACCTCAAGGGACTCCACATGAACCAGCCTCCGTCGCAGGGCGGCTTCCCGCCTCCCGGTCAATTCCCGCCTCAGCCCACGCAGCCGCAGGGTGGCTTCGCACAGCAGCCCGCGCAGCCGCAAGGCGGGTTCGCCACGCCGCAGGGAGGCTACGCACAGCAGCCTGCGCCGCAGCCGCAGTTCCCGCCGCCCTCGCAGGGTGGTGGTGGTGGTGGCGGCGGTGGTGGTGGTGGGCCGCTCGCCAATGTCGACATGGACGCCAAGAAGGCGGAGGCCAAGGGCTTCCTCAAGTCGCTCATCGACTTCTCCTTCGAGAGCTTCGTCTCGCCCCGCGTGCTCAAGGTCCTCTATGGCTTCTGGCTCTTCATGCTGGTCCCCTCCATCTTCGGGCTCTTCTTCGTGTGGTACGAGGCGCTCACCCACGAGAGCTACAACTACGACTACGCGAGCAACACGCCGGGCAGCTACAGCAGTGACCCCCAGTTCTCCATCTTCTGCGGGTCGTTCGTGGCCTACCCGCTGTGGGTCTTCATGTGGGTCCTCATGGGCCGCGTCATCTTCGAGCGCAGCATCCTCGCGTTCCGCCAGTACGAGCTGAACAAGCAGATCCTCGAAGAGCTGAAGAAGCGCTGAGCCTCGCTCGGGGCGCCACGTTCCATCCATGCGCAAGAAGGTTGCGTTCGTCGTCATCGGGTCGCTGCTGCTCGCGGTGTTGGCGACCGCCGTCTCGTTCGCAGCCGCCCCCGCCATGCTGGGGGTCGGCCGCGTGATGTGTGGCGCCGACGCCGAGTTCGCGGCTCACGTGGGGCAGACCGAGTACCTCCCCGACGGCCAGCCGGTGGGGTCGCTCTCCATGCGCTGCCACGAGAACGCCGGTGGGGTACACGAGCCACGTGTCGTGCTCGGGGTGCTGGTGCACTTCGGCGCTTGGCTGCTGCTCTTCGCGTTGGGGCTCACCTGGGCACTTCGGGCGCTGCTCCGTCCGGGCAAGGGGATTGCGCCCCCATGAGCGAGCTGGCACATCCACTCCCACCGTGACGGCATACACCTGTGGTCGAACGTTGGGCATGCGGGCGCTCTGGCTGGCGCTCGCTCCGGCCGCGTTGACGGTGGTGCCCAGCGCGGCCGCGCAGGCATTGGTAGAGCGCTTCCTGCCCAGCTGGGTCTTCGCGGGTGCGGGCATCTCGCTGGTGCTCCTGGTGAGCGCCACCTTTCACCGCGAGGGCAGCCGCATCTGGCGCTTGCTCGCCACCCTGGCCTTTGGCGCGTTCCTGCTAGCCACGCTGCTGGCGCGCCCGGACGAGCCCGGCCGTGGCATGGTGCTCATGCTCTCGGGCGTCGCGTTCTATGCCTACGTGTGGCCGCCCGAGCAGCTGCGGCGCGCGGACCATCGTCGTCTGCAGCATCCGCCGGAGCTCGAGGCCCAGCTCACCGGCATGATCGCGTCGCTGTTCGGGCTGGACGCGTGGCTGCAGCTCGCCTCCGGCACCCTGGTGAGCGTGGGCGCCCTCACGGCGCTGTTCCTGGTGCCCGTGGTGTTCGCGGTGCGGCGCCGTGTGCCCGCCCGGCCCGCGCAGTGGGCGCTGCTGGGATTGGCTGCCCTCGCGGCCCTCGCGCCGCTCATCGTGGTGGCATGGGTGCAGGCGTCCGGGCAGCCCTTCCCATCCCTCTCGGGCTACGTGGCGCTCGGCGTCCTGTCGCCGCTGCTGGTCCTGGGGCTCGCCTCGCGCCACGTGCTGCTGCGCCGCTTCGCCGCGTCCACCGTGGCGCGCGATCCAGACCTCATCGACGTGGTGGTCACCAACCCGGCGCGCGTGTTGGTGGTGTCCTTCGCCGCCATCTGCGCCTTCGGGACACTGCTGCTGGAGCTGCCCATCTCCTCCGTGCGGGGCGTCTCGCTGTCGTGGATGGACGCCGCCTTCACGTCCGTCAGCGCCACCTGCGTGACCGGGCTGGTGGTGGTGGACACGCCCACCGTGTTCTCCCCCTTCGGGCAGGTGGTGGTGCTGGCGCTCATCCAGGTGGGCGGCCTCGGCATCATGGTGTTCTCCGCGGCGGCGGTGGTGTTCCTCGGCCGCCGCATGTCGCTGTCTCACGAGCGCGCCGCCGTGGACCTGGTGGGCGCCAGCGGGCGCGCCGGCCTGCGTGATGCGCTGCGCACCATCCTGCTGGTCACCCTCGGCACCGAAGCGGTGGCTGCGCTGCTGCTCACGGGGAGCTTCCTCTTCCACGGAGACAGCTTCGGCGAGGCACTCTGGCGCGGCGTCTTCACGGCCATCTCGGCGTTCTGCAACGCGGGCTTCGCGCTCCAGACCGACAGCCTGATCCCCTATGCGAACAGCCCGTTCGCGCTGGGCGTGGTGGGCACCACCATCGTGGCCGGCGGTCTCGGGCCCAGCGTGCTCGCCGCCCTGGTGGCGTGGCGGGTGCCAGCGCGCCGCACCCTTCACGCCAGGCTGGTGCTCGTGACCACCCTGCTGCTCATCGTGGCGCCCTGGGTGCTGGTGGCGGCGCTCGAGTGGGACAACACGCTGGCTGGCATGAGCGTGGTCGACAAGCTGTCGAACGCGCTCTTCCAGTCGGTGACGCTGCGCACGGCCGGGTTCAACTCCATCGACCTCACGCAGATCCACCCGGCCACGCTCACGCTCATGGTGCTGGTCATGTTCGTCGGCGGCAGCCCCGGGTCCACCGCGGGCGGTGCCAAGACCACCACGCTCGCGGTCGTGGTGCTGGCCATCTTCGCCGTGGTGCGTGGGCGTGAGCGCATCGAGGTCTTCGGGCGCACGCTGCCCACCGTGACGCTCATGCGGGCCACCGCCGTGACCACGCTGGGGGTCTTCGCGAGCTGTGTGGGTCTCGCCGCCGTCCAGATCACGCAGGACATCCCGCTCGACGCAGCGGTCTTCGAGGTGGTCAGCGCGCTCGCCACGGTGGGGCTCAGCGTGGGCGCCACGGCGCTCTTGGACGACCTCGGCAAGGCCATCATCATGGCGTGCATGTTCGCGGGCCGCGTGGGTCCGCTCACGCTCTTCGTCTTTCTCGCGGCGGCCTCGGCCGACCACACCGGTCGCGTCTATCCCGAGGAGAGTGTGCCCGTCGGCTGACGGGTGGAGTTCCTATGCCCAAACAAACGATGGTGATCGGTCTCGGACAGTTCGGCATGGCGCTCGCGCGAGCGCTCGCCGAGAACGGCGGCGAGGTGCTGGCGGTGGACGTGAACGCGGCGCACATCCACGACATCGCGCCGCACGTGGCCGACGCGGTGCTCATGGACGCCATGGACGAGGAGGCGCTGGCGGCTCTCGACCCCGCCCGCCGCGACACGTGCGTGTGCGCCATCGGCGATGACAACCGTGAGGGCAGCATCATCGTCACGGCGCTGCTGAAGCAGCTGGGAGCCCGACACATCGTGGCCCGCGCCACGGACGACCTGCACGCGCGCATCCTCTCCCTGGTGGGCGCGCACGAGGTCATCAACCCCGAGCGCAGCTACGGCGAGCGCCTGGCGGTCCGGCTGGCGTGGCGCAACGTGGTCAACGTCATGCCCCTGGGCGGCGAGCTGGTGCTCACCGAGGTGATCGCGCCCGAGTCGTTCTGGGGCCGCACGCTGGCGGAGCTGGCGCTGCCCAAGCGCTTCGGGGTGACCGTCTCGGCGGTGCGGCGCGTAACGGACAGTGTCGTGTCGGCCACCATCCCCGACCCCAGCATCCCGCTGGCGGAGGGAGACGTCCTCATGCTGGTGAGCACCGAGGCGGCCGCGCGCCAGCTCACGGAGCGCAGCTGACGTGCGCATCCGCCACGAAGCCAGCGTCGGCATCGGGTCCATCCTCTTGCTCCAGGTGCTGCTCTCGGCGCTGGCCATCGTGCTCCTCACGCGCATGGGCCCGGCCATCGAGCGCATCCTCGAGGACAACGTCTTCAGCAGCCAGGCGGTGCAAGAGATGCTGGCCGTGCTCGCGGACCCCGAGGCACACACCGACCCCGTGCGCGTCGCGCGCTTCGATGACGCCTTCCAGCGGGCGCGCGAGAACGTCACCGAGGAGGGCGAGCGCCCGTTCATCGCCGAGATCCGCCGGCACCGCGCCGCTGCCCTGCGGGGTGAGCTGCCCGCGCGCCACGCGGTGATCGTGGCGCTAGAGGGCCTCGCCGAGGTCAACCGCCAGTCCATGGTGCGCAGCGACCTGCGCGCGCGCCGGCTCGGGCAGGCTGGCGCGTGGGCGGCCGCCGTGCTCGGCGCCATCTCGTTCGCGCTCGGGATCATGGTCTACCAGCGGCTGCGGCTGCGGCTCGAGCTCCCCGTGGAGCTGCTGCGCCTCACGTTGCACCGTCTGCGCACGGGCGACATGCGGGCGCGCTGTGTCATCGCCGAGGCCCCTGTCGAGCTGCGCGACGTGGCGCGCGACCTCAACGTGGTGCTCGACCGCTGGCTGATGGAGTCGGCCAGCACCACCACGGCCGAGGGACGGCGCGAGGCCACGGATGTCCGCCGCCTGCTGGTGCTGTTGCTGGACCGCGAGAGCACGCCAGTGGTGGTCCTGGGCGCAGACGGACGCGCAGTGGCCATGAACCAGGCCATGCAGGCGCTCCCGCTGCCGCGCGTGGAGGCGGACGGCGCGGTGGAGCCTGGCTGGGCCGAAGAGCCCATCCCGGGGACCGCCCTGCGCCTGCTGCGTCAGAGCCTGCCGAGCGAGGCGTAGACGGCCGCCCTACTGGGGGCGCTTGTCCACGAAGTTGTAGCGCGCGAAGTCCTGCAGGAAGTTCACGGGGTCTGGGTCGGGCTTTTTCTGCAGCCCCGCGCGCGCCTTGAAGGTGAGCAGCCCGGCGGCGTGCAGGACGTTCGCGGCCCACGTGTAGGCCGCACCGTGGTTCTTGGTGAAGTAGTGCCGGCGGCTGTCGAACCAATAGCGCGGCATGGGGCGGCTCTTGTTCTTCATGCCCGTGGACACGCTGCCGATGTGCGCCACGCGGCTCTCCATGACGTACCAGCACTCCCAGCCGGCGAGCAGCGCGCGACGGCACAGGTCCGTCTCTTCGAAGTACAGGAAGAACGTCTCGTCGAAGAGTCCGACCTCCTGCAGGAGCTCGCGGCGGAACATCATGGAGGCGCCGGCGAGCCAGTCCACGCGCTGTGTCTCGCTCGGCATGGGGTGGATGGGCACCTCGCGCTCGGGCAGCAGGCGCTTCAGCACGCCGAGACGGAAGCCGCTGAGCGCCTCGCTGGCCACGCTGGGGAAGCGGAAGGCCGTGAGGTGCGGGTCACCGTCGGGCCCGTGGATGAAGCTGCCTGCGATGCCGGCGCGCGGGTGCTGCTCGAGGAAGCGCACCAAGGCCTCGATGGCGTCCGGGGCAGGGAACGCGTCGGAGTTCAGGATGTAGAGAAACTCCGGCGGCTCGGGCTCGAGCAGCGCGGCCCGCAGCGCCACGTTGTTGCCGGCGCCGAAGCCCCCGTTGTGTCCGCTCTGCACCACGCGCACGTCGGGCCAGCCCGCCTCGGCCACGGCCGCGGTGAGGCGCTCGAACGAGCCGTCTTGCGAGTCGTTGTCCACCACGTCGATGCGGTGGTCGAGCGTGGTCAGCGCCGCACGCGCCGCGCGGATGGCGTCCAGCGTCATCTCGGCCGTCTTGTAGTTCAGGATCACGCACAGCAGCTTCATCGTGACCTCCGCTGCGCGGCCTCGGCCTGCTCCACCACCTCACGCAGCCGGCGCGCCAGCACGCGCACGTTGGGCTCGAGCACCATGGAGTCGTGGTCCCCCGGCACCTCGGCCACGGCCACCTCGCGCACAAAGGGCGTCCAGCCGTTGTCCTCGAACACATAGGAGCGCTCGTGGTTGATGCGCCGCCCCTCGCCGAGATCGTAGGCCACGGGCAGCTTGGGCCGGAAGAGGTGCACCACCGCGTGCTTCCGCTCCACCACCACGTAGCGCTCGAGCGCGCGCCGGAAGGCCTGCTCGATGGCCTCGTCGTGGAACTTCTCGGGCGTGCTGTCGGGGGCCGCGTTCTCGAAGCGGCGACGCAGGCGACCCAGCTCCCAGGAGGCGCGGCGCTCGGCCCACTCGGCCACGTAGGCGGGCCCCTTCGAGCGCAGCTCGGTGCGCTGGATCAGCACGCGGTCGCGCAGGCTGAGGTCCGCTGGCGGCATCGGCACGGGCGTGTCCAGCATGACCAGCAGGGCCACCTCTTCGCCACGCGCTTCCAGCTGCCGGGCGATCTCGTAGGCCGTGATGCCGCCGCCCGAGAAGCCACCCAGGAAATAGGGCCCACGCGGCTGCACCGTCTGCAGCTCCGCGATGTACTCGGAGGCCATCTCCTCGAAGGACTCGTGCGGCGCCTGCTCGCCGTATAGGCCGCGAGCCTGCAGCCCATAGAAACGCCGGTCGGTGCCCACCAGGTGCGCCAGGTGCCGCAGGTTGAGCACGTTGCCGAACATGCCGGCCACCAGGAAGAAGGGCGTCTTGGGCCCGCCGTCGCCGGTGTGCATGGCCACGAGGTGGGTGTAGCGCGGACGCGTGGCCGCGCTCTGGGCGCTGGCGTCTGCGCCGCCCTCGGTGGCGGTCTCGGGGCCCAGGTGCTCGCGGAGCAACGCGGCGCAGCGCTCGATGGTGGGCGCCTCGAAGAGCACCGAGATGGGGAACTCCACGCGGTAGGCCGACTTGATCTTGGCGAAGAGCCGCACCGCCAGCAGCGAGTGCCCGCCCAGGTCGAAGAAGCTGTCCTGCACGCCCACCTGGTCCACGCCCAGCAGCTCTTGCCAGAAGCCCACCAGCGTCTTCTCCACCTCGTCGCGCGGGGCCAGGTAGTCCACGTTCAGGTCCGGGCGCGCCAGCTCGAGGCCGGCTGCAGGGCTGCGCGTGCGCTCACCCGCGGCGCTCTGTTGCACCAGCGTGGGCAGGTCCATGGAGCTCACGAACACCTGTGCCAGGCCTGCCGGGTTCTTGGACGAGAGCTGCTGCAGCACGCGGCCGAGCGCGTCCTGGCCCTCGACCGTGCGAATGCCCTGCGCCAAGAGCCGGTCGCGCAACGCCTCGCCCGGGGAGGGCGCGTGATCGTCGCTCGGGTCGTCGTGAAAGGTGACGTCCGTGGGTGCCACGCGCGCGCCGAGGGCGAAGTCCGGGCCACCGCTCATGCGCCGCAGGCCGAGGCGCTCCACCTCCACGAGCACGCGGCCGCTCGGGTCCATGAGCGTCACGTCGAAGAACACGAACTCCGCGTCGGCGTGGTTCACCACCGGCGTGCGAACCCAGCTCAGCAGCTGCGGCGTGAGGTCGTGGTAGACGCGGGCGCGCTCGTAGGACACGGGCACGTAGAGCGTGCTGCTGTCGTATCCCTCGATGAGCCCCATGGCCCAGCCGGTGGCGATGTCGAGCAGCGCCGGGTGCAGCCCGAGGCTCTGCACTTCGGCCGCGAACGCGGGCGGCAGGGCCAAGCGGGCGAGCCCCTCGGTGGGCCCGAAGCGAGCCTCGCGCAGCACGCGCCAGCGCGGGCCGAAGCGCAGGTGCGCCTCTTGTGCCGTGCGCAGGCCGGCCTCGTCGGGGCCCACGTGGGAGATGTTGCAGCGCGCGTCGATGGCTGCGATCTGCGCGGGCTCGAGCGCCGCCGGCGCGGCGTCCAGCTGGAGCGCCAGGTGCGCCTGGGCGATCAGCACCGTGCCCGCGCGGCCGCCCACCTGCACCTGCCCGCGCACCTCGAAACGATAGCCACGCGCCGTGGGGCGCAGCTTCACGAACAGCTCGCGGGCCTCCCCGTCGGCCACCGCAAAGGGCCGCACGAAGAAGAGGTCTTCCAGCTCGAAGGCGCCCAGCTCGCCGTAGGCGCGCAGCGCGGCGCGCGCGAGCTCGAGATAGCCGGTGCCGGGGATCAGCGCGTGACCCGCGAGCGTGCGGTGGCCGTCCAGGATCCAGTGCTGCGCCGACGACAGCGTGCCGCGCAGGCTGGACTCGCCGCGGCCGTCGCTGACGCGCGCGCTCAGCCACGGGTGGCTGGGCTGCTGTCCCACGGGCTCGCCCACGCGCGCATGGGCGCGCAGACGTGCGGGCTCGGCCGCCATGCCCACGTCGGCCCAGATGCCCCAGTGCAGCGACGTGACCGGGAAGCCGGCCGCCCGCTGGCCCTCGGCGAAGGCATCCAGGAACGCGTTGGCGGCCACGTAGTCCACCTGCCCCGCGGGCGCCGTGACCGTGGAGGTGGAGCTGAACAGCAGCGTGAAGTCGAGCCCGCTGCCGGCCGTGAGCTCGTGCAGGATGCGCGTGCCCTGGATCTTGGGCGCGAACACCTGCTCCACGCTCTCGAGCGTCTTCAGGGCGATGAGGTCGTCGTCCAGCTCGCCGGCCGTGTGGAACACGCCGTGCAACGCACCGAAGCGCGCCTGCAGCGACTGGAGCGCCGCCTGCATCTCGTCCCGGTTGGTCACGTCGGCCGTGAGCACCAGCACCTCGGCGCCGCTCGCCTCGAGGTCGAGCACGCGCTGCATGCGCTGGCTCACGCGGTCGCCCGCGCCGTGCTGGGCGATCCACGCTGGCCACTGATCACGCGCGGGCAACGGCGTGCGGCCCAGCAGCGCGAGGCGCGCGTGGCAGGTGCGCCCGAGGTAGTCCGCCACCGTGAGGCCCAGGCCCCCGAGGCCACCGGTGATCAGGTAGACGCCGCGCTCGCGCAACGTCTCGGGCTTGGGCAGGCTGCCCTCGCTCGCCACCCCCTCGAGGGCATCGAGAGGCCGAGGGGCCAGCACCTGCGTGAGCCTGCGCTCACCGCGCAGCGCCACCACTTCGTCACCCGGAGCGGCGGTCACTTCGTCCAGCAGGCGCGTGACCAGCGCGTCCAGCTCGCGCTCCACGCGCTTCTTGCCGCCGAACGGGTCCAGCAGGCCCGCGCGCAGCGAGCCGCCGAAGAGCTGAGTGCGCTGAGCCGGGAGCTGCACGTCCACGAGGCGGGCGCTGGCCCTCTCGAGCTCACGCGAAAGCACCTTCACGGGCCCCAGCACGGTGGCCTTCTGCGGGTCCGGCAGGGCCTCGTCGGCCACGCGCAGGAGGCCGTCGCCGATCACCGTGAGGTGCACGCCCGCCACGCTGGCTTCCACCAAGGCCTTGGCGAGGAAGAACAGGCTGAAGAAGCCGCGCTCCAAGTGGTGGTGGAACAGACTCGAGCCGGGGCGGAACGTCTGCTCGGCCTCCAGCAACCAAAGGTGCACCACGCGCTCCGGCGTGCGCCCGCGCTCCACCAGGTCGGCGATCAGCGAGGCATAGCCTTCGCGCCCGCGCTCCGGGCTGAGCGTGTACTCGTCGTTGCCGCGGTGGTGGAAGGCGTCGCCCTCGTAGACCGCGATCACGTGCTGGCCCGCGTCCACCAGGCGCTGGCGCAGGCGCTGCCCCACGCCGCCACGGTCCATGAACAGCAGGTAGGTGCGCGGCGTGCTCGGCGCGCTGCCCTCGAGCGGCACGTCGGCGAGTGACGGCTTCCAACGCGGCACGAAGCCCCAATCGCGCACATCGAGCAGCTTCTCGAGCGCCACCTCGCTGGGCGCCGAGGCCGGCAGGGCGGGCTCGATGAAGTAGCTCTTGTGGTCCCACGCGTAGGTGGGCAGCTCCACGCGCGAGCGCAGCTCCCCCGGCCACATGGGCGCCCAGTCGAGCGTCGCGCCGGTGGCCCACACACGGCCGAGGCACGTCACGAAGTAGGCCACGTCGGACACGGCCTCGTCCTTGTGGCGCACCGACGCCATGGCCTGGTGACCGCCTGCACGGAAGCCCGCATGCTGCCGGGCGAGCGAGCTGAGCGTGCGGCCCGGGCCCACCTCCAGCAGCACGCTCGGGCCACGCTGCAAGAGCGCGTCCACGTTGTCGGCAAAGCGCACGGCGCTGCGCAAGTGGCTGGCCCAGTAGGCCGGGTCGGTGGCCTCTTTGTCCGTGATCCACGTGCCGCTGCGGTTGGACAAGAACGGCACGCTGGGCGCGCGCAGCCGGATGCCGCGCAGGTAAGCGGTGAATCGCTCGAGGATCGGGTCCAGCAAGCGCGAGTGCGCCGCGACGGGAATCGCCAGGCGCTGCGTCTCCACGTCCTCACGCCCGGCCAGCTGGGCCTCGAGCGCCGTGATGGCGTCGGGGTCACCGGAGACCACGCACGCGTTCGGCCCGTTGACCACCGCCAGGTCGAGCGTGCTGGGCAGGAGCGCGCGCACGTCGGCCTCGGACAGGGTGATGGAGAGCATGGCCCCGGGGCGCGTCTCCATGAAGAGCTGCGCGCGCAGCATGACCAGCCCGAGGCAATCTTCGAGCGACATGACGCCGGCCAGGTGCGCGGCGGTGTTCTCGCCCACGCTGTGGCCGAGGTAGGCGCTGGGCGTGACGCCCCAGCTCTCGAACAAGCGCGCCATGGCCACGCTGGTCAGGAAGATGGCCGGCAGCTGCCGGTCCATGCGCGTGTTCAGCTGGGCGTCGGCTTCGGCCTCTTGGCCCAGCGCGGGGTACAGCAGCGGGCGCAGGTCGAGCGCGTGACGCTCCTGCAAGAGCGCGAGGCCGCGCTCCATGTGCTCGCGGAACACGGGCTCGTGCTCGAACAGGTCCACGGTCATGCGCGCGTACTGCGCCCCGCCACCCGGCAGCAGGAAGGCCACGTGCGGGGCGCCGCTCTCGGTCTTGCCGCGCAGCACGCTGTGCGTGAACACGCGCTGCGGGTCGTTGGTGCGCAGCAGCTCGGCCGCCTCGGTGAGCGTGGAAGCGGCCACCACGCGCCGCTCGGCAAACTCGCGCCGCCCGTGGTGCAGCGTGAAGGCCACGTCGGCCAGTGACAGCTCGGGGTGGGCCGTGAGGTGGTCGGCCAGGCGCCGGCTCTGCGCGTCCAGGCTGCTGCGCGTGCGCGCCGACAGCGTGAGCAGCTGCACCACGCGTGTGGGCGGCTCGGCGTCCGGCATGCCCGGCGGCTCTTGCAGCACGATGTGCGCGTTGGTGCCGCCCACGCCCAGCGAGTTCACGGCGGCGCGGCGCGGGTGCGCAGCGGGCGCCGGCCACGCGCTCAGCTGGCTGGCCACGCGAAAGGGCGAGCTCGCGAAGTCGATGGCCGGGTTGGGCTTCTCGTAGCCGAGCGACGCCGGGATCTGCGCGTTGCGCAGCGCGAGCGACGCCTTGATGAGCCCGATGACGCCTGCCGCGGTGTCGAGGTGCCCGATGTTGGTCTTGATGGAGCCGATCTGGCAGAAGCCGCGCGCGTCGGTCTGCGTGCGGAAGCCCTGCGTGAGCGCCTCCACTTCAATCGGGTCGCCGAGCGCGGTGCCGGTGCCGTGGCACTCGATGTACTCGACGGTGCGGGCGTCCACGTTGGCCACGCCGAGGGCCTCCACCACGCAGGCCGCCTGCCCGTCCACGCTGGGCGCCAGGTAGTTCACCTTCTTGGCGCCGTCGTTGTTCACCGCCGTGCCGCGGATGACCGCGTGGATCATGTCGCCGTCGTCGAGCGCGTCGCCCAAGCGGCGCAGCACCACCACGCCCACGCCCGAGCCGAACACCGTGCCCTGCCCGCGGTGATCGAACGCGTGGCAGTGCCCGTCGGGCGAGAGCACCTCGCCCTCTTGGTAGACGTAGCCGCGGTTCTGCGGCAGCTCGATGGTGACGCCGCCCGCCAGCGCCATGTCGCACTCGCGCGCCAGCAGGCTCTGCACCGCCAGGTGCGTGGCCACCAGGGACGTGGAGCAGGCCGTCTGCACGTTGATGGACGGCCCCGCCAGGTCCAGCAGGTAGCTCACGCGCGTGGCCAGGAAGTCCTTGTCGTTGCCGGTGTGGCGCAGCAGGAACAGCCCCACGTCGCGCACCAGCTCGGCCTGCGAGCACACGTTCACGTAGAAGTAGCTGCCCATGCCGCAGCCCGCGAAGACGCCGATGGGGCCCTTGAAGCGCTCGGGCGGGTGCGCGGCGCTCTCGAGGGCCTCCCACGAGCACTCGAGGAAGTGCCTGTGCTGCGGGTCCATGATGGCGCTCTCCTTCGGGCTGAACCCGAAGAACTCCCCGTCGAACAGCGGCACCCCCGAGAGCGGCGCGGCGGCGCGCACGTAGCGCGGGTGGCGCAGCAGCTCGGGCTTCTCCCCGGCGGCGCGCAGCTCCTCGTCGGTGTACGTCCGGATGGACTCCACCCCGCCCACCAAGTTCTTCCACAGCTCAGCCGGCGTGCTCGCCCCCGGAACGCGTGCCGCCATCCCCACGATGGCGATGTCGCGCTCCATGACTTCGTATTCGTCGGACATGATTCAGTTCGGCTCCGGTGGGCTCAGCACGCCCGAGCGGGGATAGAGGCGGACGGCACGCGAGGCAATGCGAGCCAGCGCCTGCGCCGTGGCCAAAGGCACTACCACGGCCTGGCCATCTGGCGAGGGTCACCTCGCTGGTCGCTCGTTCGACATCGGCGCGGCTCAGCGTGCGCACCTGCACCAGCGCGATGAAGTAGTTGCCCAGGTCGGTGAGGTGCACGCCGTCGCGGAACAGCGCGCCTTCGTTGGGCACGCCCGGCACCTGCCCGGCGCGGATGGCGTCCACCAGCGCCGCGAGCGCCTGCCCACCCGGCACGATGTGCACCCCGAGAGGCGGCGCGCTCGCGTGCGCCACGGCGTGCTGGCGCTCGGCGCCGTCCACGATGTGCTCCCACTTGCCGAGGTCCGCATCCAGGTGCTCGCGCCAGCTCAGCCGGCTGGGCAGCAGCGGCAGGCCGCGCGCGTGGCGCGGCTCGCTGCGGTGGTGCCACGTCTCGTAGAAGAACAGGCGCGCGTCTGGCCGGTGCTCGCGGGCCAGCGCGTACCACCGCGCGGCGTGCGCGGAGGGCTCGCTCCAGCGCAGGTGGTCGTCCAGGTTCACCGCCTCGGTGAGCACCACCGTGTCGTAGCCGCCCGTGGCCAGCGCCTCGCGCGCCCGCACGCCCGTGGCGCGCTCCGCCTGGTTCCAGTTCACCTCGAGCGAGCCTCCGTCGATGAGCTGCACGTCGTAGCTGAAGTCCACGCCCACGCTCGCGGCCACGGCGCGCGCCATGGCCGGCATGTCCTGGTTCACCAGGCTGTGCCCCACGAACAGCACGCGCACACGCGGCAGCGGCGCGGCCGGCACGAAGCCCTCGATGCGCTGGCTGCGGCTGGGCGCGTCGGGGATGACCCAGAGCTTGTGAAGCCGTCGATGCACCGCCACCCCGAAGCCCGCCAACAGCGCGGAGCCCAGGGCCAGCAGCACCCCGATGGTCTTGCGGCGGCTCATGCGGCCCGCCTCACTTCGCGTTCTGATGCACCGCGCGACCGAAGATGGTCAGGAACACGATCTTGATGTCGAGGAAGAGGTTCCACCGGCGGATGTACTCGAGGTCGTGCTCGATGCGCTTTTCCATCTTCTCGAGCGTGTCGGTCTCGCCGCGCCAGCCGTTGACCTGCGCCCAGCCCGTGAGACCCGGCTTGACCTTGTGGCGCAGCATGTACCCGTAGATGTGCTTGCGGTAGGCCTCGTTGTGCGCGACGGCGTGCGGGCGCGGGCCCACCAGGCTCATGCTGCCCGTGACCACGTGGAACAGCTGCGGCAGCTCGTCCAGCGAGCTGCGGCGCAGGAACGCACCGAACGGCGTGATGCGGCTGTCGTTCGCGGTGGCCTGGCGCACGTTGGTGCCGTCTTCCGACACGGTCATGGAGCGGAACTTGTAGACGTCGATGACCTCGCCGTGGAGACCGTAGCGGCGCTGCTTGAAGAGCACCGGGCCCTTGCTGGTGAGCTTGATGCCAATGGCCACGATGGCCATGGGGATGGCCGCCACCAACACGGCCAGCGTGCCCAGCACGATGTCTTCGAAGCGCTTGAGCCAGCCCTCGGTGCCCATGAAGGGCGTCTCGAAGATGCTGACCACGGGGATCTCGCCGAGCGAGGTCCAGCGCGCGTGCAGCAGGTCGAACACGAAGAAGTCGGGGACCACGTAGACGCTGACGGTGGTGTCGGCCAGCTGCGCGATGAGCTTGTGGACGCGCGACTCGGCCCGCAACGGCAAGCACACGTAGACGAGGTCGAGGTCACCCAGCGTGGCGCGTGCGACCAGCTCGTCGAAGGTGCCCGCATAGCCACCCACTTCGGGCGCGATCTCGTGGCGGCGGTCCTCCTTGCGGTCGTCGTAGAAGCCCTCGAAGTGTAGGCCCAGGGACGGCGCGTCGTTGACGCTGCGCGCCACGCGCTCACCCAGCTGGGTCATGCCCACGATGGCGACGCGGCGCGTGCTGTGCCCGCGACGACGCGCCTCGTAGAGCCCCAGCCGCACCAACGAGCGCCAGACGCTCACGAGCATGGGCGCGCTGACCATCCAGCCGAACGACACGGCACGGCTGTAGCTGGCGGACTCCTTGAGCGCGAAGGCCAGCATGAGCAGCCCCGCGAAGACGATGAACCAGGCCAGCCACACGCGCTTGAGCTCGTGCACGAGCGGCACGCCACGGAACCCCTCGTACAGCCCGCACGCGTCGGCAGCGAACAGGAACAAGAGCGAGGCCGCGCCGGCGGCCAGCGTGTCGTGCACGTGCCACGGCTCGGGAGCGCTCAGGTCGGCGTACAGCGCCATGGTCAACCACAACGCGAGGACGATCATGGCGACGTCCAGCGCGCGCTGCACCAAGGTGAGCATCGAGTGGTAAGGTCGGATGATTCCGGTCTTGGTGTGGTCGAAGAGGGGCATAGGGGGCGTGGTAGGTCGAGAAACTACACCAGGGACTTTGGGTCAGACTCTCCGATCCGGCCACCAAATTCTTGCGCGCAGTGCAGAAACTTGACCATGAAGACGGAATCCATTCGGGGCGTACACGCCCCCCCATTTCGGCCGCATCATCCTTGTTTCTTCGTGCGAGATCGCCTGGGACACCTTGCCGTCGCGTCAATTCAGCGCTAGCAAGTTGCCGTGCCTACATCCCCGTATACCCGCCCACGTTATGCGATGCTGGCGCCCATTGTCGCCCTGCTCGCTTCCGGATGTGGGGGCAGTTCGCTACCGCGCCTTCCAACAATTCCATCGGACGTTGACGGATTCGTACAGGCGCCAGACGCGCTGACGGGGCTGGACGAAGATCCGCCGCGGGCACTCACGCTGATGCCCGGCGACGTGGTGAACCTCCAGATGATCAGCGGCACCGACTCGGCGGCCCTGGGCCTGACGGTAGATGAGCGTGGTGTGCTGCACGTGCCGCTCGCGGGCGACGTGGACGTGTCGGGGCTCTCGCTGACCGAGGCCGAGGCGCGCATCGAGACCGCGCTGCGGCCCTTCGACCAGACGGTGCGCGTCACCATCATCGTCGCCGAGCCCAACGGTCAGCGCGCCACGGTCGTCGGGGCGGTCACCACGCCGGGGCGCCACACGGTGGTGCCGGGCATGCGCCTAGCGGACCTCTTCGCGTTGGCGGGGGGTGGGCTCAGCACCGACGACGAGGAGGGCACCACCATTCCCATGTCCGACCTCGCGGGGGCGCGCCTGGTGCGATCCGGGCAGGTGCTGCCCGTCAGCTTGATGCTCGCCATCATGGGCAACCCACGCCACAACGTGCGCCTGCGACCCGGCGACCATCTCTACGTGCCGCCGGCCGTGCACTCGCTGGTGAGCGTGCTGGGCGAAGTGCACGCCGCGCGTGTGTTGCCGTTCCGGCCAGGGTTGCGCCTCACGCTCGCGCTGGCCTTCGCCGGCGGCCCCACGCGTGACGCGGACCACGCCGAGATCATCGTCGTGCGCGGCGACCACGCAGCGCCTCAGGTGTACGTGGCGCGCCTCGACGAGCTGCTGGACGGCGAGGGTCCGGATCCGCTGCTCGCGCCGGGTGACGTGGTGTACGTGGGCGCGACCGGGCTCTCGAAGTTGCGCGATGTGATGGCGGCCATCGCGCCGGTGGTCAGCGTGGCGGCCACCACTGGCCTCGGGGCCGCGGTGATCAGCACGTCGCCGCGCTGAGCGGTGCCGTGGGTGTAGTGATGTCGGAGACGAAGATGCAAGCGCAGAACCCCTTTCGCAGTGTGCTCATGGGCAACGGCACCCTCTTGGTGCAGTGCGCCGAGGCGTTGCTGGCGCGCGGCAACACCGTCATCGGCGTGGTCACCGAGAACCCCGAGATCGCCGGCTGGGCCGAGGGCCGCGGGCTGCGGGTGATTGCCCCCACCCCGCGCAAGACGCTGGCCCAGCGCATCGGCAGCGACCCGTTCGAGTGGCTGTTCAGCATCGCCAACCTGTCCATCATCCCGGCCGACGTGCTGGCGCTGTCGGCGCGCGGGGCCATCAACTTCCACGACGGCCCGCTGCCGCGCTACGCCGGCCTGAACGCGCCGGTGTGGGCGCTCGCCAACCGCGAGCCCACGCACGGCATCACGTTTCACCTCATCGAGGGGGGCGTGGACGAGGGCGACATCCTCGCGCAGCGCACGTTCGACCTCGCGCCCAACGAGACCTGCCTCACGCTGAACACGCGCTGCTACGAGGTGGCCATCGACGCGTTCGCCGACGTGGCGGACATGCTGGGCCGCTGGGAGCTGAACCGCACCAAGCAGGACCTCTCGCAGCGCACCTACTTCGCCAAGGACCTGCGTCCCGAGGCTGGCTGCACGCTCGACTTCACGCGCCCTGCGGCCGACGTGGCAGCGCTGGTGCGCGCGCTCGATCACGGGCGTTACCCGAACCCCGTGGGCACGCCGAAGGCCGTTCTCCCGAGCGGCGCATTGCTGCTGGGTGACGCGGTGGAGACGGGGGCCAGCTCGCTGCTCGCGCCGGGCGCCGTGGTGGCCGTGGACGAGGGTGGGCTCGAGGTGGCCACGGGGAGCGGCACGCTGCGTTTCTCGCAGGTGCGCTGCATCGAGGGTGGGCCCTTGTCGCTCGCGGCGCTCACCGCGCGTGGCGTCGCGCCGGGCTCGAGCTTGCTCACGGACCCGGCGCTGCGCACGCGGCTGTCGGAGCTGGACGCGTGGCTCGCGCCGCACGAGGCCTTCTGGACCAAGCGCCTGCTGGCGAGCGCGCCCACGCCCATGCCCGGCGCGGTGCTCGAGGGTGCGGGTGACGCGCTTGCTGGTGGCCTGCTGTCGCGTGTGAGCGTGTCGTTCACGGGCGACTCCGCCAAGAGCGAGGCCCTGCTGGCCGGCCTGAGCGCGCTCTTGCTGCGGCTCGGCAGCGCGCCCGAGGTGGAGCTGGGCCACCGTCACGCTGGGCTCGACCGCGTGGTGAACGCGGCGTCGGTGTATGCCACGCGCGTGCCGCTCGTGGTGGACGTGGCTCGCCCGCTGCCCTTCGCGCAGCTGGTGGAGCGCGCCCGTGAGGCCCTCGCCACCGCCGAGCGCCGCGGCACCTTCCCGCGTGATCTCGCCGCGCGTCAGCCGGGGCTCACGCTCCCCACGTGGCCGGTGGTGTTCGACACGCTGCCTACGCTCGCGGGGCTGAACCCGTACGTGCTGCCCGAGGGTGCCGCGCTCGCCGTGCTGACCGACGGCCACGAGGCGCGCCTGCTGTTCCACCCCGAGCGTCTCTCGCCGGCCCTGGCCGAGCGCTTTGCCGGCCAGCTGGAGGTGCTGCTGAGCGCCGCCCTGCGCGACCCGCAGCAGAGCGTGGGCAAGCTGCCGCTCATCACCGAGCGCGAGCGCCAGCAGCTGCTCACCGAGTGGAACCCGCGCGACACGGACTACCCGCGCGAGCTGGGCGTGCACCAGCTGTTCGAGCTGCAGGTGCAGCGCACGCCGGACGCCATCGCGCTGGTGCACCGCGGCACGCGCCTGACGTATGCCGAGCTCGACCGGCGGAGCAACCGGCTGGCTGCGCACCTGCGCGCTCTCGGCATTGGCGCGGACGCCCCCGTGGGCCTCTACACCGACCGCAGCGTGGACCTGGTCATCGGCGCGCTGGGCATCTTGAAGGCGGGCGGCGCCTACCTGCCGCTCGACCCCACGTATCCCCCCGACCGCGTGGCCTTCATGCTGCAAGACAGCGGCGCCGCGCGGGTGCTCACGCAGCGCGCGCTGCTGGGCCAGCTGCCCGCCACCGGCGCGCAGGCGCTGTGCCTCGACGACTGCCCAGAGCTGCTGGGCTGCTCCGACGCGGCGCTCCCACAGGGCGACTTCCGCTCCTCGCAGCTCGCCTACCTGATCTACACCAGCGGCTCCACGGGCCTGCCCAAGGGTGTGATGGTGGAGCACCAGCAGGTGTCCAACTTCTTCGTGGGCATGGACGAGCGCATCCCGCACGCGCCCGGCAGCACGTGGCTGGCCGTCACCAGCCTGAGCTTCGACATCAGCGTGCTGGAGCTCTTCTACACCCTGGCGCGCGGCTTCCGCGTGGTGCTGGCCGGCGACGAAGACCGCGGGCTGGTCAGCGGCGGAGAGGTGTCGCGCAGCAGCGACCGCAAGATCGACTTCAGCCTGTTCTACTTCGCCTCGGACGAGGGCGAGAACGCCGCGGACAAGTACAAGCTGCTGCTGGACGGCGCACGCTTCGCGGACACGCACGGCTTCTCGGCCGTGTGGACGCCCGAGCGCCACTTCCACGCGTTCGGCGGGCTGTACCCGAACCCGGCGGTGGCCAGCGCCGCCATCGCGGCCGTGACCAAGAACATCCGCATTCGCGCCGGCAGCTGCGTGAGCCCGCTGCACCACCCCGTGCGCATCGCCGAGGAGTGGGGCCTGGTCGACAACCTCTCCAACGGGCGCGTGGACATCAGCTTCGCCGCGGGCTGGCAGCCCAACGACTTTCTTCTGCGCCCGCAGTCCTTCGGCCGCCAGAAGGACCAAATGGTCGAGGACATCGAGACCATTCAGCGCTTGTGGCGCGGCGAACACGTCACCTTCGAGGGTCCCATGGGCCCGGTGGCCGTGCGCTCGCTGCCGCGTCCCATTCAGCCCGAGCTGCCCTTCCTCATCACGGCGGCCGGCAACCCCGAGACCTTCGAGATGGCCGGGCGCATGGGCGGCGGCATCCTCACGCACCTCCTCGGCCAGAGCCTGGACGACGTGGCCAGCAAGATCCGCGTGTACCGCGAAGCCTGGAAGAAGGCCGGTCACCCGGGCGAGGGCTTCGTGGTGCTCATGCTGCACACCTTCATCGGCCACGACGACGCGGCCGTGAAGGAGCTGGTGCGCGGTCCCATGAAGGACTACCTGCGCAGCTCCATCGCGCTCATCCAGACGCACGCGTGGGCCTTCCCGGCGTTCAAGGCGGCGGCCGACAGCACCAAGTCCTTCGCGGACAACTTCGAGAACCTGTCGCCCGAGGACACCGAGGCGCTGCTGGACCACGCGTTCGAGCGCTACTACGAGACCAGCGCGCTGTTCGGCACGCCGCAGTCGGCGCGGCACATCGTGGAGGCCTGCCGCGGCGTGGGCGTGGACGAGCTGGGCTGCCTGATCGACTTCGGCATCGACTCGGCCACGGTCATGGCGCACCTGCCGCTGCTCGATCAGCTCCGGCGCGTGTCCAGCGACGAGGTGCAGGCGGTCGCAGCGGACGACTTCTCCATCGCGGCGCAGCTGGTGCGCGAGGGCGTCACGCACCTGCAGTGCACGCCGTCCATGGCGCGCATGCTGGTCACCAACGACGAGTCGCGCCGCGCGCTCGCGGGCGTGCAGCAGCTCATGATCGGCGGCGAGGCCCTGCCGCTCAGCCTGGTGAAGGAGCTGGGCGCCGCCACGCGCGCCACCATCACCAACATGTACGGCCCCACGGAGACCACCATCTGGTCGTCCACGTCGGCCGTGGATCCGGCGGGCAGCGCGGTCACCATCGGCAAGCCCATCTGCAACACGCAGCTCTACGTGCTGGACGAGGCGCTCGAGCTGGTGCCCCCCGGCATGGCGGGCGAGCTCTACATCGCGGGCGACGGCGTGACGCGCGGCTACTGGAAGCGCCCCGAGCTGACGGCCGAGCGCTTCGTGGCCGACCCGTTCTCGCAGCGCCCGGGCGCCCGCATGTACCGCACCGGCGACGAGGTTGCGTTCCGCGAGGACGGCGAGCTCCTGTTCCTGGGCCGCGTGGACAACCAGGTGAAGCTGCGCGGCTACCGCATCGAGCTGGGTGAGATCGAGGCGCGCCTCGAGGCGCACCCCTCGGTGAAGAACGCCGTGGTCATCGCGCGCGAGGACACACCGGGGGACAAGCGGCTGGTGGCCTACCTGCTGAGCGCGGCGCCGCTGGACGTCCCCACGCTCAAGGCGCACCTGGAAGAGCGCCTGCCCACGTTCATGGTGCCGGCGCACTTCGTGCGGCTCGACCGCTACCCGCTCACGCCCAACAAGAAGGTGGACCGCAAGGCGCTGCCGAAGCCGGAGCTCTCCACCCAGGCGCGCGCCGAGAAGGTGGCCACCACGGGCGAGACGCAGCGGCAGATCGCCGAGGTGTGGATGCGCCTGCTGGGGCTCCCCGACGTGGGCGCGCGCGACAACTTCTTCGACCTGGGCGGGCACTCGCTGCTGGCCGTGCAGGCGCACCGCGAGATCCGCGAGGTCACCGGCAAGCCGCTCACGGTGACCGACGTGTTCCGCTTCCCCACCATCGCGGCGCTGGCCGAGCACCTGGACGGTGGCAGCTCCGCCAACGAGGCGCTCTCGCGTGCCGCCGAGCGAGCCGCCGAGCGCACAGCAGCGCGTGGTACACCCAGCGAGGCGCCGCGGCGCGTCCTGAAGCGTCGTTGAGGAGGGCAACATGAGCCGACGAGCAGACCAAGACATGGACGAAGACGAGGGCGGCTCGAAGCGCGCGGGGTCACCGCTCGATGTGCGTCGCATCGTGCGCGTGGTGTGGCGGGCCAAGACCTGGGTGGTGGGCGCCGCGCTGGTGGGCCTGGTCATCGGCGTGCTCGTGGCCAAGTTCGGGGTCGGTCGGTCCTACCTCACGTCGGCCGTGGTGCGTTACGAGGGCCTCCCCGGGCAGAGCTTCCTCGAGGCACAGCAAGACCTGCCCTCGCTCGCTTCGGTGGCGCTCACGGACCGCTTCGTGCTCGAGATGCGCGAGCGCGCCGGGCTCGAGGACGTCCATGTGGACGCCATGCGCGCCATCCTGCAGGTGTCGGCGGACCAGGGCACGCGGCAAGTCAGCTTCAACGCTTATGGTGAGACTCCGGAACAGGCGGCCAACCTCGCCAACAGCGCGGTGGAGCTGTTCCTCCAGCACCACACCGAGCTGCGTGAGGCCTCGTTGCGCGCAGAGCAGGCCAGCGTGGCCGAGCGCATCAGCGCCACGTCCATCGAGCTGAACGACGCGCGCACCGCATACGACACGTTCCGCTCCGAGCACGGCATCAGCGAAATGAACGTGGAGCAGTCGCAGGTCATCGCGCAGGCGGCGGAGCTGCGCACCGAGGCCACCCTGGCAGCGGCCGAGGTGGAAGCTGCGCGTGCGCGCGTGCGTCAGCTCACCGCATCGCTCGAGGAGGCGCCGCGCTCGCGGGGGACGGGCGGGGGAGCGAACACCGCCAGCCGGCGCGTCGAGGACGCCCGCGTGGTCGAGCTCGGCCAGCGCCTGCGCGAGGCGCGTGGTCAGGGGCTGGGTGAGTCTCACCCGCAGGTGCAGTCGCTCCAGCGGCAGGTGGCCGCACTCCAGCGGCAGCAGCGCGAGGGGGCCGCCGAAGACTCGACGGGCGTCGCTCGCACGGGTGGGTCGAGCGCCCTGCAGGTGGAGCGTCGCACCAACCTCGAGGCGGCGCAGACGGAGCTCGAGACCCTTCAGTCACGCCAGACCACCCTCGAGCAGCTGGCCACCGCCGCCGAGGAGCGCGGCAACCGCTTCAGCGACATCGAGTCGCAGGCCGCGAGTCTGTTGGCGCAGGTGAACGTGAAGGGCGCGCTGGTGGAGAGCCTCACCGAGCGCGCAGCGAACATCGACGACCAGCTGCACGACATCCCCACCGGCTTCCGCAGCGTGTCGAACGCCATCCCGCCCGAGAACGCGGTGCCGTCCAAGAAGAAGAAGATCATCGCGCTCGGGGTGCCCTTGGTGTTCGGCCTGCTGGCGCTGCTGGTCGTCGTGGCGCGCGACCTGAACGGTCTGCGGCTGATCGCGCCGCCCGAGATCGCCTGGTGGGGCGAGGGGCCGGTGGTGGCCACCTCCAGCTGGCCACGCAACAGCGAGGCGTTCGACGACCTCTTGGCCGACCTCGAGGAGCTCATGCGCGACAAACGCGGGGAGCTCTTGCTGGTGGGCGCCACCGAGATCGAGCGGCAGCTGGCCGAGACGCTCACCATGGTCATCCGCCAGACCTGGCGCGGCGTGGTGCAGGACGAGCACGAGGCCGTGATGTCCCCAGCGCGCAGCGCGCAGGGTGGCGCGACCAGCAGCCTGGGGAGCACCACGAGCAGCTCGGGCGAGCCGGAGCGCCACGTCATCGGCAACGTGCTGCCCATGGGCCGGCGCACGCGCAACAGCCCCCCGGGCGGCTTCGCGGCGGTGCAGGCCGACGACACTGGCGGCATCCGCATCAGCCACGCGCTGCGCGTGTCCACGTGCACTTGGGACGGCCAGCGCGGTGTGGCGGCCCTGCGTCGCGCGGCGCGGCGCTCCGATGGCGTGATGGTGCTGGTAGGCGCGGGCATCAAGGCTTCGGAGCTGCGGCGCGTGCGGCGTGAGCTGGCGTTGGACGGCGGCGTGGCCTTCGTGCTGCTGGCGGTGTCGGACGCGGTGGCGCGCCAGAACGACCGCGCGGGCCACGTGGGCGACTTCCTGAGCGGGTTCGCGGGCTGAGCATGGGCACGCACGGCGCAGCAAGGCAGGCCTCTTCGCCACGCCGGCAGAAGGTGCTGGCCATCAGCTCGGGGGGCGGACACTGGGTCGAGCTGCTGCGCCTGCGCCCGGCGTTCGACGGGCACTTCATGGTGTTCGTGACGGTGGACGAGACCTACCGCGCGCACGTGGGCAGCGCGCCGTTGCGCGTGGTGCCGGACACCACCCGCTGGGACCGCCTGGGCATGCTGCGCTGCGCAGCGCAGGTGCTGCGGGTGCTGCTGGAGGAGCGGCCCGACGTGGTGGTCAGCACGGGCGCGCTGCCTGGCTTCTTCGGCGTGGTGCTGGGGCGGGCGTTGGGGGCACGCACCATCTGGGTGGACAGCCTGGCCAACGTGGACGAGCTGAGCATGAGCGGGCAGAAGGTGGGGCGCTTCGCAGACCTGTGGCTCACGCAGTGGCCCGAGCTGGCACGCCCGGGTGGCCCGCGCTTCGCGGGGAGCGTGCTCGGATGAAGCTGCTGCTCACGGTGGGCGCGCAGATGCCCTTCGACCGCTTGGTGCTCGCCATGGACGCCTGGGCGGCGGCCAACCCGAGCGCGCGGGTCGCGGCGCAGATCGGCGACTCCACGGTGAACGCCACGCACCTCGAAGCGCAGCGCTTCCTCGAACCGGCGCGCTTCGACCTGGCCTGCGACGAGGCCGACGCCATCGTGGGGCACGCGGGCATCGGCACGCTCTTCGCGGCGCTCGAGCGTGGCAAGCCCGTGCTGGTGCTGCCGCGCCGCGCGGACCTGCGCGAGACGCGCAACGACCACCAGCTGGCCACGGCGCGCCGCTTCGGGGAGCGCCCAGGCGTGGTGGTGGTGTGGGAAGAACGCGAGCTGCCCGAGGGGCTCGAGCGTCTCACCGCGCTGGTGCGCACCGCTTCGGGTGTGGCCGAGCCGCCGCGCCGCGAGGGGCCCCTGTTCGATGTGATTCGAGACTTCGTCGACACGGGCGCGCTGCCGCCGCGAGGGGCTTCATGACCACACGGCGTCGCTCTTCTTTTTCCGGGCGGGGCGCTGGGCTGGCAACGCTCCTGGCCGCGCTCGCTCCGGCCGTGGTGTTGGCGGCGTGCAGCGGCGCCGCGGGTGCACCCGAGAGCGGCGCCGTCACGGGCTATCGGGAGCCACCCGCTCCGAACATCTTTCGGCCGTTCGCCGACAGCAGCCCCTGGAACACCCCCATCCCGGCGGGCGTGGCGCTGCGCCCCGACAGCGCCACGCTGGTACAGCACCTGGCCGAGAGCTCCGAGTGGCCGGGCCTCAGCGTGTCCATCCACCCATGGAGCGTGCCCGTCTACTGGGTGAATGCCAGCACGCCCTTGGTGGACGTGCACACGCCGCTCGGCAACGAGGGCGAGAACCTCACGCTGCGCTGGCCCGTGCCCGCGGGCGCCCAGGCAGCTCCCGAGGCCGACGGACACCTCACGCTCGTGGACGTGACAGCGGGGCGCGCCTACGACTTCTTTCAAGCGCGCCCGCGCGCCGACGGCGGCTGGGACTGCACGCTGTGCTCGAGCGTGGACCTGCGGGGCAGCGGCGTGCGCCCCCCCAAGGGCGGCCCCACCGAGTGGTACGCCTCGCACGGGTCGCGCGCCTGTGGCTTCCCATTGATGGCCGGGCTCATCACGGCGGCCGAGCTGCGCGCCGGAGAGATCCGCCACGCGCTGGTGCTGGCCTACCCCGGCCTTCGCCAGCGCTGGTTCGTGTCGCCCGCCAGCACGGGGCACCCGGCCAACGGCATCATCTCCGAGAGCGAGGGCGTGCCCTGCGGCGGTCGCCTGCAGCTGGACCCTTCGCTGGACGTGGACACGCTGGGCCTCTCGCCGGCGGGGCGCACCGTGGCGCGTGCGCTGCAAGTGTACGGCGCCTACGTGGGCGACTTCTCGGGCTCCATCAACGTGTACGCGGACGGGTCCCCCGACGCGCGCGAGGCCTTCGCCGGGGTGCTCGAGAGCGGCAGCACGGCGGGGCTCGACGTCTCGCGCCTCCGAGTGGTCGAATGGGGCACGCTCACCCCCGACGGATGAGAGCATCAACATGAAGAAGCTCTGCGTGCTGTACATGGCCGGCGCTGGCGATGCCAAAGCGGCTTTTCAGGCTTGGGCCAACCACTCCGAGCTGGAGGCGATCACCCACGTGGGCTATTCGCACCAGTTCTTCGATGCGTGCGCGGAGGTCGGCGCGTCCGTTCTCGCACTCACCACACACGCAAACGACAGCGACGCGCAGCACGGCGAGATGCGTGTGGAGAAGATCGACGACTACCTGGCCGGGACGCACGGCCTCGCGTACCACGCGGCGCAGGTCATCCTGGCGGCCGCCATCATCAAGCGTGCCGTCGCCTTTCGCGCCAACGTCGTCGTCATCGGGGGCGAGCCGCACCCGGAGTTGCTCGCTCCGCTCCAGCTCCTGGGGGTGCGTGTCGTGCTAGCTCATCACTGCGTCTTGTGGCCGGCGTTTCAACCGCGCAGCACCAAGTCACGCGTCCTGTTCCACACCCAACGGCCGTTCTACCGCTTCCACGGCGACGCAGTCCTCAGCGCGTCGAGCATGGTCAGCGCCCAGGTGCAGGACATCGCAGGCGAGCGCACGATCCCAATCGTCGAGTTCTTTCCTCTGTTTCGCTCCGACCTCTTCTCGGACATCCCGGATCCGGAGGCATCGCGACGGCCGTTTCGAGTCATGTTCGTGGGTCGCGTGGAAGCCAACAAAGGCGTCTTCGACTTGATGGAGATCGCCCGGCGCCTGCGCGCCGCGCAACGCAGCGACATCGTGATCGACATCTGTGGGAGCGGTGCCGCATCCGCCGCCCTCGAGGGTCAGGTGCGCGAGCACGGCCTGCAAGACCTGGTGGTGCTGCACGGCTGGTGTGATGCCCAGAAGCTGCGGTCGCTGCAGATGCAGAGCCACGCGGCGATCGTTCCGACGCGGACGGACTTCGTCGAGGGGTTCAATCACGTCATCGTGGAGGCGCTGCTCGCTAGGCGGCCCGTGGTGACCTCGAAGGTGTGTCCTGCGGTCCACTATCTGTCGGGCGGAGTCACGCTCGCGCACCCCGACGATCCGGAGAGCTACTTCCAGCAGCTCGTGAAGCTCGTCGACGATCCCGCGCACTACCGCACGCTGCAAGCTGGCGCGCGTGACGCTGGCCGCGAGTTTCTCTCTGACGAGAACAGCTACCGTCAGGGCGTCCGCCACGTGCTGACGGCGTTCGCTGCCAATCAGAAGCCGGCGCCCCACATCATTGCGCCGGTTGCGCGGCTCGGCCCCGATTGATGAGCGGGCCCACACGGGCGTACCCTCGTGGCATGGCCGACGACGAGCTCCCTCCCCTGGTGCCCCGCGGCGTGTGGATGGCGCTCGGCCTCGCGGCGGCGCTGGCCGTGGCCTACGGCGTCGCGCAGTATCGGGCAAAGCCTGAAGCGGCGCTCGCGCTCGCGTTCTTGATGGACGTGAAGAACGAGGCCCCGAGCGCGGCCGAGCGAGCGGCCGGAGACGCGCTCCGCGTGGTGCAGGGCGAGCGCGGCGAGAGCAGCCCGGCCTTCGGCGTAGCCCGCGACAGCACGTCGTTCCAGGACGTGGGCACCACCGTGGAGTGGGGCTCGCGCTGCATCGAGGTGCACGCCTACGGCACCGTGCGGCACAACCTGTGGGTGGAGATCCTGGAGGAGCCCCGCGGCTTCCGCGTCACGCGTGTGCTGACCACGACGCCGTACGACGGGCCCTGCTCAGCCGACTGAGGGCCCTCGGGCGGCTCACCGCGCGGACGCATTTGTTGGGCTTGCGGCACGCCGCGCGTGATCCTCTGGCCAGCATGCACTCCACCAGTCCTCGGCAGATCACGCTGCGCTGTCTCGTCGCTCTCCTGATCTCGCTGGGGCTCATGGCCTGCTCGGACGCGGCCCCGACCGACGAGGCGCAGGCCACGCCCACCCCGCGAGCCGAGGCCCCCCTCGAGGTGGACCTCGACGACCCGAGCACGTGCGCCAGCTGCCACGCCGCCGTGGTGGCCGAGTGGGAGAGCTCCATGCACGCGCACGCGCACCACTCGCAGGACCCCATCTTCGCCGCGCTGCGCAGCCTGCGCATGGAGCGCCAGGGCGCCGCCATCGCGAACGAGTGCGGCAGCTGCCACCACCCGCGCGCCGCCACCGAGCCCGACGCGCCGCTGGCCGCTCACGGCGTCTCGTGCCGCAGCTGCCATGGCGTGGACGAGGTGCGCGCGGGAGCGGGCCACGCGGCGCTGACCTGGGCCGAGGGGCGCCTGCTGCGCGGTCCACACGACCTGCCGCCCGATGCGTCCCCAGCGCACGGCACGGGTCCTGCGGCGGCGCACCTCACGGACGGCCGCACGCTGTGCAACACCTGCCACCGCGAGGCGCACAACCCAGCTGGCATCCCCACGTGCAACACCGGCAACGAGCTGGCGGCGAGTGACCCCAGCGCCACGTGCACGGGCTGCCACATGCCCACGGTGGACGGGCCGAGCGGCGCCGTCGGGGGCCGCCCCAGCCACCGCAGTCACGGCTTCCTCGGCCCGCACGCGGCCTGGCGCGGCGACGACGCGCTCCTGCGCAGCGCCGTCGAGCTGAGCGCTGCGCTCGAGGGCCGCACCCTGGTGGTCACCCTGCGCAACCGCTCGGGACACGCCTTCCCCTCGGGCTTCCCGGGCCGTCTGGCCGTGCTTCAAGCCGTTGCCAAGGCCGCCGACGGCCGCGAGCTGTGGCGCGCGTGGCGGGAGTCGCCGAGCGAGGCCCCCACGCTGATGCTGCGCCAGGTGTTCCTGGACGCTGCCGGGCAGCCCACCATGGCGCCCTTCGCCACCGCGCTCGGCCCGGACTCACGCCTCACACCGGACGAGACACGCACGCTGCGGATCGCGCTGCCGCCCGAGGCGCGCACCGCCGCGAGTGTGGACGTGTCGCTGCGCTTCTTCCTGATCGCCCCCACCGCCGCGCAGGCGCTGGGCCTCGCGAACACCCCCGAGGCCACGCCGCGCCTGGTGGCCGAGGCCACCGCCATGCGTTGAGCGGCGCTCGCGTCAGCGGGCAGGAGGCTCGCCCGCGTCGAGGAGCCGAACGCCATCGAGCGCGACGCTATCCAACCAGCGCGCCTCCGGGCGGTAGTGATCGCGCGGCAGCACCACCACGCGGTCGAAGCCCGTGCGGGCGGCTTCGGGCACCGGGAAGGGCGCGTTGCCCTCGGGCGCTACCACCTCGGCCAAGCGCTGCGTGCCCCGGTAGAACCACAGCTCGCGGCGGTCGGGCGGGTCGAGGTACACCATGATCGTCTCGGCCCGTTGCACGCGACCGAGGTCCACGTGAATGCCCATGTCGCGCACGGGCACGCGCCCGTGAACGAGCGTCGCCGGGGTGGCGTGGGTGGCGTGCCAGAGCAAGTAGCGATCCACGTCCAACCCCTCCGTGGCGTCGTGCGTCAGCAGCCACGCGATGGCCTCCCAGCGCTCGCGCGTGAAGAGCGGGCCGTTGGTCAGCAGGCGCACGCGCTGCCAGAGCCGGCCCAGGACCGGGTCTTCGAAGTGGTCTTCCCCGGTGCGCTCGCTCTCGACATAGCCCGGCGGGATGGGGCGCGGGAGGTGGCCCGCGCGGAACCTGGGCATGCGGAACGCGGGCAACCGGGAGAGCAGTGGATCGGCCAGCGCGAAGGGGTCCAGCAAGTGGACATCGGGGCCTACATAGAACCCAAAGAAGCCAGCCTGCGCGCCCTCCATCACGCGCCGCTGACCGCTGGCCCGCACCTCTTCGGCGATCCGTCGCGCGTGGGCGCCCGAGCCGAAGGTGCCGGGGCCCCGACCGTCGAGCCACGCCTGGATACTCAGGTCGGCCCGGTAGAAGGCGCGCTCGTCGTACACGCCATAGCTGAAGTCCAACAGCTCCTGCGTGGTGGGCTCTGGGCGACAGGGGTGCGCGTGCAGGAGGAACACGCCCACGTGGGCGCCGAGCACGCCCAGCGTGGCCAGCGTGCGCGTGACGCGAGCGCGGCGCGCGGGGAGCGGCCAAGGCGTGTGCGCCGTCACCACCAGGATCGCGGACAGCGCCACCCACGGCGTCCAGAAGCGGCCCAGCATGAAGTCGCCTCCGATGCTGACCACATAGGTGGTGTGCAGCGTGATGCCCACCAGCCACGCGGCGGCGCTGCCGCCACCCGGGTGCGTGCGGCGTCTGCGGAAGCGCGCGATGGCCGTCCACGTGCCCGCCAGGATCAAGACCACGGCGGCCGGATCGCGGGTCACCAGCAGTTGCAGGTAGTGCAGGCCCACCGGCCACGTGTGACGTGCGGGCAGCTGCGCGCCCAGCTTGGCGAGCGCCGTGTTGGCCACCGGCGTGCCGTAGTAGACCAGCGCGAACGCGTACCACGCGAGCACCGGCAGGCCCGCCAGCAGCAGGCGCTTGGCCGTGATGACGGCGCCCTCCGCGCTCATCGTGCGCAGCGCGTGCAGCGCCACCAGCGGCACCATCAGCAGCACGCCGTCGGGGCGCGTGAGCTGCAGGAGCCCCGCGAAGAGCGCGAGCCGCCCTAGCCGCACGTCCGAGCGGGTGGCCTCGAGCGCGGCCAGCAGCAGCCACAGGTGCGTGAGCGGGTTCTCGAGGCCCGAGGTGGCGAAGTCCGTGAACGACGGTGAGCCCGCGAGCAGCGCGGCCACGAACACCGCCCGCCACGGTGCCTCGCGCGCGTGCCAGGCGAGCCCCAGCACGAAGGCGAACGTGAGCGTGAGCCCCAGCAGCATGGGCGTGAGGAAGTACTCGCGCGTGACCCCGATGACGGCCACCTCCAGCACGAACCACGCCGGGTGGGTGTAGACCTGCACACGCTGGCCCGTGTTCCAGACGGCGCCGCGCCCCTCGACCACGTTGTCCACCACGCGCAGCGTGATGAACGCGTCGTCGCTCACCCAGGCCTGCAGCGCGCAGGGCGCCACGACCCCGAGCGCGAGCAGGAGCGGGAGGGCCCAGGGTCTCTGGCGCGAGGGGCGAGCCACGGCCGCTGCTTACCCCGTCCTGGTGTGAATGACCATCCTTGGGATCCTACGGCGACACCACGCCCAAGTAGTGGTACGGGCCCGGCCGCTCGAGCGGGAGGATGCGCACGTGGCTGACGGCGCCGCTGCGGATGGGGACCGTCAGCACGCAGCCCGGGGCACCGTTCGTGGCGCGCTGCGCTACGACTCGCTCAACGAGCACGCGCTCGTCGCCGCGAAACAGCTGCGCCTCGTAGTCACGGCAGGGGGACACGCGCGCCACCCAGCGCTGCGCCACCGGGGCTGCAAAGCGCACGTCCAACCCCGAGTCGAGGAAGCGCACGGGCTCGGGGGGCTGCTCCACGCTTCGCACCAGGTCGCCGTGGACCATGCGCTCCGTCAGCCGCGGCGAAGGACGAAAACGATGCAGACGCAGGATGTCGTCGAATCGCTGCCGCGAGAACACCGGCCCGTGCGTGACGCTGCGCACCAGGTCGAACAGCTCACAGAGCTCCGGGTCGTCCATGTGACAGCGCCCATCTTCGACGGACTGCGGGTAGCCGCGCGGGATGGCGCGCCGATAGTGCCCCACGTGCCAGTCGATGTTGCGTGCCGCGGGGAGACGCGCCAGGAACGCGTCCGAGAGCGCGTACGGGTCCACCAGGGTGGCGCCACCGGCAGCCGCGAAGCCCGCGAAGCCGATGTTGCGCGCGAGGTGCACGCCGCCCTCGGCACCCATCGAGCGCCCACGGTCCGCCCACTCGTGACGTGGCGGGGGCGAGGATGACCGCGCCACCTCGAGGAGCGCCGTGGCCCTCCAGTAGAAGGCTTGCTCCACCGTGACCCAGTGGGTGCTGTGGAGGGGCAGCGGGCCGGCCGGGATCGGGAGACCCAAGGAGCGGGCGAGCGGCGTGGCCACGTGGTCGTGCGGGAGCACGCCCAGCACGGCGATGAGCCCGACCAACGCCGCGCGGCGTCGCGTGGTGCGGGTGGCGAGCTCGAGGTGTTCGTCGCCCCAGGCGGACACCAGCCACAGGACGGCCCCGGCGACCAGCACGGGTGTGGTGAAGCGGCCCGCCATGAAGTCGCCGCCCACCGACACCACGTAGGCCAGGTAGAGCAGCACAGACCCAGCGCATGCGACCATGGCCCGGCGCCCATCGCGCAGCGCCGCAGCGACGCCCAGCGCGGCCAGCGCACTGCCCGGCGGGTCGAAGGTGACCGTGGTCCAGAGATAGCTCACGCCCTGCGCGATGACCTCCGTGCGCGACGTCCCGTGCGCGAGCTTGGCGTACGCGGTGTTGGGAACCGCCGAGCCGTAGTACACGAGCGCGAAGAGCGACCACGCGAGGAAGGGCAGGACCCCGAGGGCCGCGTCAGCGAGCGCGCGCAACCGCCCGCGCTTCCTCGCGTCCTCGTAGAGGCGCAAGAGCATGGGGGCCACGCAGAACAACACCGCGTCCATGCGGCAGAGCGCCACGCCGCTGGCCAGCAACGCGAGGCCACGCAGCGAGGTCCCCCGGACCACGCCAACGTAGAACGCCGCCAAGAGCAAGTGCGTGAGAGGCGCCTCGAGGCCAGACGTGGAGAAGTGCACGAACGCCGGCGACACGGCGAGCACCACGAGCACCGGCCACACCCGCCTCGGAGACTGGATACGCGTCATCACCAGCGCCAGCAGCGCGGTGCACAGGAGCCCCGCGCCGAGGAGCGCCGCGTAGGCGCTCACCCCCACCGCGCGCGCGAGCACCAGGAGCGCAAGCCAGAGCGGGTGCGTGGACGCCTGGACGCGCTCGCCAGGATTCCACACGAGGCCATCGCCCCGCAGGAACGCCTCCACGGTGCGCATGGTCACGTAGGCGTCGTCGCAGACCCACGCGTTGAGCAGCACCGTGCCCGCCAGGGTGACGCAGGCGAAGATGACCAGGGCCCGCTCGGTTCGTGTCGTTGAGTCTCGAATCACAAGGTCCACAGTCACTCAGCCGGCCTCGCAACCACAGTGTCCCACACCGGCTCTGTACAGTGAGAGCGTATCCACGCCCGCCTAGCATGGGTATACGGGAGATGACTCGTACCCTGCTTCGTTTTTCTCCGCTGCTCCTGCTCGCGCTCCTCGGGGTTGCCTCGGGCTGCAAGAGCGGCTCCCCCGACCGCGCGTGTGACCTGGCCGCGCCCGACTGCAGCGACGGCTTCGTGTGCCTGGCGGTAGACGGCGCCGACGCCACCTGCACCGAGGTGTGCGACCCCTCCGTGGCCGACGTGTGCGGTGATGGCCTGGTGTGTGACCCCGTGGCCAGCGGCGAGCACGCGTGCTTCGCGCCGGTGTTCGTGGACGGAGACGTGACTGACGCATCCGACGGAAGCGCCATCGAGGGCGCGCGCGTGCTGGCCGCCAACAACGCCGGCTCGGTCGTGACGCGCGTGGCCATCACCGACGCGGCGGGGCGCTACCGCTTGGCGGTGCCCGTGGTGCGCGACGCCATGGGCCTGCCGGTCTCGGGCACGTTCACGCTGCGCGTCGCGGCGCAGGACTACCTGCCCTTCCCCAGCGGCTTCCGGCCCGCGCTGCCCATCGACGCGAGCGAGGCGGTGGCGGTGACCGACGTGGGCTTCGTGGCCGACAACGGCAGCACCGACGTGGTGCTCATCGGCGTGCCTGACGCGCAGGTGGGCCTGCCCAGCGTCAGCGGCGTGGTGGGCGGGGACAACCCGTCCGGCACGCTGGTGGTGGCCGGGTGCGACACCGCGCCGTGCCCCTTCGGCTACGCCGACGCGGACGGCTCGTACGTGATCTACGGCGTCGCGGCCGGCACCTACACGGTGCGCGGCTACCGCGCGGGCAGCTCGCTCGACAGCGCCGAGGTGACCGTGGCCGCCGCCGCGCTGGCAGGCGTGGACCTGGCCGCCAACGAAGACGCGCTGGCCACCGTGTCGGGCTCGCTGCAGATCGTGAACGCGCCGGGCGGCAGCGTGACCAGCGTGGTGCTGATCCCGGAGTCCACGTTCGTGCAGATCACCGAGACGTTCGTGCGCGGCGAGGTGGCCCCCGGCCTGCGCGCGCCCGAGCCGGGCAGCGCCGTGAGCATCAGCGGCAACTATGTCATCGAGGGCGTGCCTGCTGGCCGCTACGCCGTGCTGGCCGCGTTCGAGAACGACCTCTTGGTGCGCGACCCCGACCCGGGCATCGCGGGCACGCAGATCGTCTTCGTGGACGTGGCGGGCACGGACATCACCGTGAGCGAGAGCTTCAAGGTGACCGAGGCGCTCGAGATCTTCTCGCCCGGCGCCGACGAGCCCACCGAGGTAGCCAGCGGCGCCACGGTGACCTTCGAGTGGAACGACGACTCGAGCGAGCAGAGCTACGACATCCGCGTGTACGACGTGTTCGGCACCGAGGTGTGGCAGAACACGCAGCCCGGGTTCTCGGGCGGCGGCAACCCGAGCGTGGACTACGCGGGCCCGCTCGAGCCGGGCATGTACTACCAGTGGCGCGTGGAGTCGCGTGATGGCGGCGGCGACCCCATCTCCGTCAGCGAAGACCTCACCGGTGTGTTCTTCGTGACGGCGGCCGTCGCGCCCTGAGCGAGGTGCGCCTTGCGGTGTCGGTGGCGATGCCGCAAGACGCGCCCTCATGAGCGACTCGAGCGTGCTTCTCCCAGCCCTGCGCACGCGCGCGGGCTCCCAGTGTGAGCTCTGCGGAGCGGCCGACGCGGAGCACGTGTTCCCCGTGGGGCCCGAGGCTCCCGGCAGCGCACCGAGCGAGCGCGCGATTCTGCTGTGCGCCGCGTGCGACGCCGCCGTGGTGTCCCCCGCCGCCAACGCCGCCGCGCTGCGCAGCCTGCAGCAAGCCGCGTGGAGCGAGGTGCCCGCCGTGCAGGTGGCTGCGTTTCGCTTGCTGCACGCGCTCCCCGACGAGGCCTGGGCCGTGGACCTCTTGGGCCAGCTCTACCTCGACGACGAGACCCTGGCCTGGGCGCAGGCGGGCCTCGGTGGCGGCGCCGCGGCTGGCGACGGCGCGCGCCCCACGCTGGACAGCAACGGCGCCGTGCTGGTGGACGGTGACTCCGTCACGCTCATCAAGGACCTCGAAGTGAAGGGCGCAGGCTTCACCGCCAAGCGCGGCACGCTGGTGAAGAACATCCGCCTGACCGACGACCCCGAGCTCATCGACGCGCGCGTGAACAAGATCGCCATCGTGCTGAAGACCTGCTTCCTGAAGAAGGCCTGAGTGGCCTGAGCCCATCGGCACGGGTCCCGGGGCCGTGTAAGCTTCCGGGATGACGCGAGCCTGGAAGAAGGTGCCGTTCCTGCGCTGGTCGTTCTGGCGCATGGCGCTCGGTCGCAAGCAGCTGCTCACCACCTGGCAGGTGGGCGACGGTCGCGAGGAACGCCTGGCGCAGTACGTGGCAGCGAACGCCCGCCAGGGGGACCTCGACGACGTCATCCGCGTCATCGACCAGTACGCCTACGACGAGGCCTTCCTCATCAACGTGGGCGACGAGAAGGGCGCCATCCTGGACGCGGCGGTCCGGCGTGCGCAGCCCAAGCGCGTGCTCGAGCTGGGGACGTACTGCGGCTACAGCGCGCTGCGCATGGCTCGCGTGGCCCCCAGGGCGCACATCCACTCCATCGAGTTCAGCGCCGACAACGCCGGCATCGCGCGCCGCATCTTCGAGCACGCGGGCGTGGCCGACCGCATCACCGTGGTGGTGGGCACGCTCGGCGACGGCGGCGCCACCCTGAGCCAGCTGCGCAGCGAGCACGGCTTCGGCACAGGTGTGCTCGACTTCGTGTTCGTGGACCACGACAAGGCGGCCTACCTCCCCGACCTCGAGCGCGTCTTGCAGGAGGGCTGGCTGCGCCCGCACGCCATCGTGGTGGCCGACAACATCAAGGTGCCCGGCGCGCCGGACTACCGTGCGTTCATGCTGGCGCAGGAGGGCAAGCGCTTCCGCACGCGCGAGCACGAGACCCACCTCGAGTACCAGAGCGTGATCGCGGACCTGATGCTGGAGTCCGAGTACCTCGGAGGGTGAGCTACGGCGCCTGGACGCCCGCGAGCGGGTCACCCAGCACCACCTGCCAGGCCACCTCTTGCATGACCGGCACGGCCGCTGCGGGGGGCGGCGGGATCGCCTCACCAAAGCGGTTGGTGGTCGCGGCCGGCAGGCCCACCGGGCTCCTCCGGAAGATGGTGGCGTACTGCACCATGGCGATGAAGTACCAGCCCGTGTTCGTGAGGTGCACGTCGTCCGTGAACAGGTCGCGGAGGTTCGTGATGCCGGGGACCTGGCCGGCTTCGATGCGGTCGTGGAGGGCGGCCATGGCACGCCCGCCGGGGATCAAGAGCACGTCGCGGCCGGGGTGTGCAGCGTTCACGTCGGTGATGATGGAGGCCCACAAGGCGCGGTCACTGTCGAGCTGCGCGCGCCAGTTGGACACCGTGAGGTAGTCCCAGGTCTCGTAGAGGTAGGCCTGCACGTTGGGGTTCTGCGCGTGGGCCAAGGCCAGGAAGCGGCCGAAGTTGCCCGAGCTGTCGGCCCCCGCGATCTGCGAGGCCAGCGGGATGGCCTCGGTCATGACCAACACGTCGAAGGGCTCTGCCGCCAGGGTGGTGCGCGGGTTGTGGCCCTCGGCGCGCTCGGGGTGCTCCCACTGCCAGGCCAGGTTGGCGCCGATGCCGATGGCCGCCTTGTAGTTGTAGGTGGCGCCAGCGTGCGTGCTGAAGTTGGCGATCATGGCGGGCGCCTGCCAGCCCTGCAGGCTGTGGCCCAGGAAGAACACGTTGGCGCTCGTGAGCGGCGTGCCCGGGTCTGGCAACACCACGGGCGGCTGGCCATCGCGCGGGGGGGCGGTGTCGCGCGGCGTGGCGGTGGCGTCGGTGCTGGCTTCGCTCGCGGGCCGCGTGCTGCACTGGCTGGTACCGGCGACCAGCGTGAGGAGCAAGGCCGAGCCCAGCAGGCGCACCACGGGCAAGCGGCGCAAGCGGGACGCGAGCCCCGTGTGCGCCAGGAGCTGCGGGTGGGCCGTGGCCCGTGAGGGCGTGGTCGGCTCGGAGGTGGGGTTGCTTCGCATCATGATCGTCTTTCGGGCCGCGCCTCAGCTGGGGCGGGCCGTGCGGACCCACTCTTGGTCCGTCTTCGAGGCCCGCAGGATGGCGGGCAGCAGCGCGAGCTTGCGCGCCACGTACAGGGGGGCGGTGCCGAGGGCCACCCAGTCGGCGCGCGTGGCGCCGCTGGTCATGAGGCTGCTGAGCACGTGCGCGCCCACCAAGGAGAGCGCGCCCGCCGCGTACAGCTGCGTGGGCGGGAACGGCAGCACCAGAACCACCAGCAGCGCGCCCACGTGCGACGCCAGCGGCAGCAGCAAGAGCTCGCCCAGCGGCTCCACGCTGCGCCCGCGCCCGCGCAGTACGTCGGCAGCCAAGCTGGGCGCCAGCTCGCGCAGCATGCGCAGGCGGCCACCCTCCCAGCGCGCGCGCTGCGTGCTCTCGGCGGCAGCCGTGGTGGGCACCGCGGCGCTCACGGCGGTCTGCTCGACGAAGCGCACGGCATAGCCCGCGCGCACCATCATGACGTGGTACTCGAGGTCCTCCACCACCGAGCGCGCCGTGTAGGGCAGCGCCTCGAGCACGCGCCGGTGGAGGCCGAAGCCGTTGCCCAGGATGCCCACGGACAGCCCATAGCGCTCGCGCGCGCGTGGCCGGGCCACGTTGAAGGCCAGCAGCGCCACGTTGCGGAGCTGGTGCTCGCTCGCGTTGCTCACCAGGTAGCGGCACTGCACGCCGTCGGCGCCGCCCGCAAAGGCCGCCGCCATGGCGATCAAGAAGTTGGGCAGGACCGTGGTGTCGGCGTCCACCACCAGAGCAGCCTCCACGCTCGGGTCTTCTAGCGCGTGCGTGAACGCCAGCTCGAGCGCGTAGCCCTTGCCGCGCCGCTCGGTGTCGTTGCGCACCAGCACCTCGGCGCCGGCCTCGCGAGCCCGGGCGGCGGTGTCGTCGCTGCAGTTGTCGGCCACCACGATGACGCGCGCCCCACCGGGAGGCTGCTCACACGCGAACAGGCTCTGCACGCACTGCGCGATGCCGCCCGCTTCGTTGTGCGCCGGCACGATGACCGCCAGCATGCCGCACGCGCGCGCGTCGCCCAGGAGGCGCGGCTTGCCCAGCAGCGAGCCCAGCGTGAGCGCGCCCAGCTCGAGCGTGCCGGGCAGCGTGGCGAGGGTGCCCGTGACGCCCAGCGCCGCGCTGGCCAGGAAGATCACGGCGCGGACTCCGGCTGCACGGGCGCGCTGCTAGCGGATCCGGAGGTAGCGCTCGTGTCACCCAGCTCGAAGTACTCCCGCACGGGCCGGTGGATGCCCTCGCGCACCAGCACCTCGCGGCGCTTCTCGGGCTTCCAGCCCAGCTCGCGCTCGGCCTTCGCAGCGCTGAACGTGCCCGCGAAGCTCTTGCCTTCGCAGTCGGCGTAGCTGGGCAGCACGGCGGCGGGGCTGCGCCCGGCGGCCTTCACCGCGAACTTGGACAGCGCCGTCACGTAGGCCCGCGGCGCGGAGACCGGCACGCGCCGAATGGTGACGCCCGCGCTCTTCTCCACCTCGTCCAGGTACTGGTTGGCGGTGATGCACGGGTCGGCCGTCAGATTGTACGACTGCCCCAGCACGCCGTCGGCGGTGCGCGCGGCCACCATGGCGTCGGCCACGTCGTCCACCAGCACGATGGGCAGCGGGTGGTCGCCGCTGCCGTAGAGCCGGCACACGGAGGGATACGGCCAGGCCGCGATGCCCCAGTGCAGCGGCGGGCCTCCCGCGCCCAGCACGATGCCCGGGCGGAACAGCGTGAGCGGCAGGCCGTGGGTGCGCATCAGCTCGGTGAGCACACGCTCGTTCTCGGCCTTGCTGCGCGCGTAGGCGTTGGCGCGCAGCATGCCGTCCACCGGCGCGGTGTCTTCGGTGATGACGCCGGCGCGCGCCCCCGCGTAGTAGATGGCAATGGAGCTGGCGTAGAAGAAGCGCTCGACCCCGGACTTGGCGCACGCCTCGGCGAAGGCGCGCGTGGGCGCCACGTCCCAGCGCAGGTACTCGTCCCACGTGTTCCCGTAGCCGCGAGCCAGGTGGTACACGTGCTTGATGCCCTCGAGGGCGGGCACCACGGACGCGAGGTCCGTGAAGTCACCGCGCACGCGCTCCACCTCGGGGCGCATCAGCTCGGGCGGCGCGCCGTCGGGGTCACGTGCCAGCACGCGGACACTCACGCCGCTCTCCACCAGGCGCCGCACCAGCGCGCGGCCGATGAAGCCCGTGCCACCCACCACCAGCGTGTCGGGGCGCTGCGCTCCAGTGGCCTGCGGAACCACCGTCTTGGGCGCGGCGCTCACCGCCGGCGCTTGGGTTCCTTGCCCCAGCCCGGCCCGCTCGGCCGCGCGCGTGGCCAGCGCCACCGCCCCCTTGGCCAGCGCGACATCCAGGCGTGCGTCCAGCCGCCCGAGGCGCGTGTCGTAGAAGCAGCGCACGGCGCGCGTGATGCTCTCGGCGAACGGCCCACCGGCCACGGGCAGCCCGGCCTTGGCCAGCACCACCTGGCCGAGCGTGGCGCCGGCCTGCGTCAGCGCGCTCTGCGCCGCGTGGCCCACGTTCACGAAGCGGTCGATGTCCAGCAGGTACGGCGTGTGTTCCTGCCGCACGTAGGTATTGTTCTCGAAGTCCACGTGGCCCGTGCCGTTGCTGCCGCGCACGTGCACGTAGTGCTCGGGGTAGCCGGCGTCGAAGCAGAAGCGGATGCGCACGCTGGTCTTGCCGGCCCAGCCGCGGATCTCCCAGCGGCGGAAGAAGCGCAAGCCGCGCGGCAGCGCCACCTCGTCGCGCGCGTCCACGCTCAGATCCGTGATCTCGGTGGCGCTGGTGTTGGGCGCGAGCCCGCTGGTGAGGTGCAGCGCGTGCGCGAAGGAGTGCGGCGCCACCTCGAACAGGATGTGGCTCGGGTGCGCCAGCATGAAGGCCGAGAACGGCCCGCCCTTCACTTGCCCCAGCTCCTTGTTCCAGACGATGTCGATCTGATCCAAGTGCCCCAGGCGCCCGCTGCTCACGTCGGCCATCAAGCGCTCGTAGGGCTTCGTGAACAGGAAGTTGTGGCTGGTGCCGCAGCGCGCGCCGCTCGCTCGCGCCGCGCTCTCGAGCGCCTCGCAGCCGGCCAGCGTGTGGGCCAGCGGCTTCTCCAGCAGCACGTCCACGCCGGCATCCAGGATCTGCAGCGCGGGCGCCACGTGCGCGTTGGGCGGCGTGAGCACGTGGACGGCGTCGAGCTTCTCGCTGCGCAGCATCTCGGCGAGGTCCCCATAGGAAGCGGGGATGCCTTGGGCCTCGGCGAAGCGGGCGGCCGCACTGGCCCGCAGGTCACACACCGCGCGCACTTCCACACCGGGGACCGCACGCAGCGCGCTCACGTGGTAGTCCGCGATGTAGCCCGCGCCGACGATGCCGACGGCGAGAGCAGGAGACGAGGAAGACTTGGGCGCGTTCATGACTTGTACTCGATGATCTCGGGCGCGGCGTGCTGCACACGGTCCCGGTGGAACTTGATGACCCCCAAGAGCTCGGGGAAGGGCTGTAGCGCCACGCTGCCACCCCACGCCAACGCGTGGCCCAGCGGGAAGCCCTGCTGCCGCGTGCGCAGCGCGGTGCGCGCGGCGACCACGGGATAGCGAGCCAGCAGCCCCAGCGACAACCCCAGCGTGGGCAGCGCCAGCCCCAGGGCCGCAGCGGGGGCCACGGCGCCCCACAGCACGGTGCGCCGCAGGTTCTGCTCGAAGTAGCGCTCGGGGGGCGCGCCGTGCAGGTGGTGCACCTGGGCGTAGCCGTGCCCGCAGCGCTTGGCCCGCTGCCACCACTGGCCGGCGCGGTGCATGTCTGCGTCGTGCAGCGTGCTGTCCTGCGGCAAGCGCACGAACCGCCCGCCGGTGTGCGCGCGCAGCCGAACGCCCAGCTCGTCGTCCTCGGCGGCGATGACGCTCGGGTCGTAGCCGCCCACGGCGGTGAGCGCGCTCGCGCGGATCATCACGTCGCCGCCGAAGCAGCGCACGTCGCCCGCTGGGCCGCTGCGCCACTCCACGTCGCAGACGCGGTTGTAGACGCTGGCCTCCGGGTAGCGCTCGCGCCGGTAGCCACACACCGCCACCACGCTCGCGTCGCCGGCCAGGGCCGCCCCAGCCGCCTCGAGCCAGCCCGGGACCACCTCGCAGTCGCCGTCGATGAACTGCACCGCGTCGAGCCCAGGGTGCGCCGCCAAGAGCGCGCGCCAGCCCTCGTTGCGCGCACGCGCCGCGCTGAAGGGCCGCGACATGTCGAGCGCCACCACTGCGGCGCCACGCTGCCGGGCCTCGGCCACGCTGCTATCCGTGGAGCCCGAGTCCACGTACACCACGGGGCGCTGCCCGTCGCACACGGACTCGAGGCAGCGCACCAAGCGCGCGCCCTCGTTGCGACCGATGAGCACCACGCCCACGCGCAGGCCAGCCCCGGTCACACGATCTCCTGACGCACGCGCTGCAGCCGGTACAGGTTCTGGTCCACCACGCGCCACGCATCGAGCGCGCCGCGGCTCTGCAGCGCGAACATGGGGAGCGGCTCGCCGCCCTCGATCTTCACGCGCGGCAGGCTGATGGGGTCCATCCCAGGACGGATGCTGCCGTGCATCGAGTTGAACGCCACGTGGTAGCCCGCGTCGGCCAGCGCACGTTCGGTGACGGGGTTGAAGTCCGCGCGCGTGCCAAAGGGATACGCGAAGCAGCGCACCTCGTGGCCCAGCTCGCGTTCCAGCGTCTCGCGCGAGCGCTGCGCCTCTTCGCGTGCGTCGCTGGGCGCCATGAGCCCCAGCGAGCGGTGCGTGTGCGCGTGCGACCCGATGGTGACCAGCGGGCTCTCGTCCAGCGTGCGCAGCTCGTCCCACGTGAGGAAGCGCTCGGGCAGTCCGTCGTAGTCGGCGCCCACGATGGACGCGCTCACGAACGCCACCGCCGGCACGCCCCAGCGGCGCAGCGTGGGAAGCACCTCGGTGAGCGTGCTGAGGCAGCCGTCGTCGATGGTCACCAGGCACGCGCCGTCGGGCAGCACTTCGCGACCCGCCACGAAGCGCTGCACCTGCTGGAGCGACACGGCGCGGCCCTCTTCGGCCAAGAGCCGCATCTGCGCGTCGAACGCGTCGCGCGTGACGCAGAACGGGTCCTCCGGGCAGGCGTCCCCCACGCGGTGGTAGGTGAGCACGCGCACGCGCGGCCCGCGCGCTATGGCCCCGCGCAGCGCCAGAGAGCCGCTGGCCAGCGAGCCGAAGGTGACCGCCCCGCGCGCGGCCTTCTTGATGACCCAGCGGCGGTTCACGCGGCGCCTCCCGTGCGGGTGGCCGGAGCGCTCGCCTCGGCAGCCGCGCCAGCGCTCACGGGAGCGCTCGCGCCCAGCTTCGCGGCAACCGTCGCGGCGGCCTCGGCGTCCACCACGGCGCGCAGCGCGTTTCGGTCCACCTTGCCGTTGGCGTTGAGCGGCCACTCGTCCACCAGCAGCACGCGCGAGGGCTGCATGTAGTTGGGCAGCCGCGCCTTGCTGGCCTCCACCAGCGTGCGGCCCAGCGCCTCACGTGCCTCGGCGCTCGCACCGTGGGGCGCCTGCACGAAGCCCACCACGCCATCGGCGCCGCTCGTGGACAGCGGCCAGCCCAGCGCGATGGCCACCTCGGTGCGGCCCACCTCGCGCAGCACGGCCTCGATCTCGCCGAGCTCCACGCGGTAGCCCTGGATCTTCACCTGGTTGTCCACGCGCCCCAGGTACAGCAGCGGGCCGCCATCCGGCCAGCGCACGCGGTCGCCCGTGCGGTAGAACACCTCGGTCTCGCCCGGCGGCACCACGAAGGCCTTCGCGGTGCGCTCGGCGTCCTGCCAGTAGCCGGGGGTCACCTGCGCGCCCGCTAGCAGCAGCTCGCCCGCTTCGCCGCGTGGCACTGCCGCGAGCGCCTCGTCCACCACGATGGCGCGCATGCCCGGATACGGCTCGCCGATGGGCACCACCCCGTGCGCGCACTCGGCCAGCGACGCCTCCCCGCGCCAGCGATAGAGCGTGCAGGCGATGGTCAGCTCGGTGGGCCCGTAGAGGTTCTCCACCACCGACGCGGGCGCCGCCGCCGCGAACTGCGTGACGATGTCGGCCGGGAGCGCCTCGCCACAGAAGAGCGTCCAGCGCAGGCTGGGGTAGCTGTCCGGCTTCAGCATGCGCAGGCGGCTCATGAGCACGCCCGTGGACGGCACGCTGAACCACACCGTGAGCTCGTGCTGCTTCAGGTATTTGCTGGGGAACAGCTTCTGCTGCGCCGTGGGCACGCACACACAGGCGCCGCGCTCCCACGCGCAGAACGTGTCGAACACGCTCAGGTCGAACGTGAGGTCGAACGTCTGGCTGAACTTGTCCGCCTCGGTGATGGCGTAGCGCTCCACCATGACGTCCAGGAACGCCGTCACGTTGCGGTGCGCCACCATCACGCCCTTGGGCTGACCGGTGGAGCCGCTGGTGAAGAGCAGATAGGCCACGTCGTCGGGCGAGGCGTCTCCCAGCACGTGGTCGCGCGCCGGCTCGAGCTCGGTGGCCCCCAGCACCCGATGCAGCGGGAGCGCGGCCCGCAGCACGGCCAGCTCCGCCACATCGACCATGTCGGGCAACAGGACCAGGAGCGCGCGCGGGAAGCCGCTGAGCAGCTCGGGCAGCTTGGCGCTGGCCGTGGCGTCCACCACCAGGGCCTCGCAGCCCGAGCGCTCCAGCATGGCGGCGCTGCGCGGCAGCGGGAACGTGGGGTTGAGCGGCACGTAGCCATGCCCGTGCAAAAGCGCGCCCAGCAGCCCGGCGAAGGCCGTGGGGTGCCGATGACCGAAGACCGCCGTCAGCCGGCTGGGTGGATGGCCCGCGTCAGCGTCGCCCGTGTGAACATCCAGCGTGGCCGCGATGGCCCGCGCGCGCTCGGCCAGCTGGGCGTACGTCAGCGTCTCATCGCCGATGGCGAGACACGGGCGCTCCGGGAAGCGCGCGAGCGACCGCAAGAACCCACTGCGCAGTGTCGGCTGGTCGCTCATGGCGTGCTCACCTCACGCCGCCAAGGGCGCGAAGAAGGCCGCCCACAGCGTGTCGATGCTGGTGAACACGTCCGGCTCGATCTCGTCGGTGTCCACCTCCACCCCGCGCAGCTCCTCGATGAACAGCACGAACTCCACGATGTCGAGCGAGTTCAAGAGCCCCACCTCCAAGATGGGCAGCTGGTCCGTGAACTCCACGGGCGGCGCGGCGCTGGCGTGGTCCAGCAGCCAGCGCTTGAGCTGAGGGCGAATCGTCTCTTGGTCGGGCATGGGTCTGCGGCCTGGGAGAAGGCGGAGTGAGGCTGCAATCTTGCATGTGCGCTGAGGTGCTGCAAGGTGGGTAAACGGAGGTTTAGGGTCGCTTCAGGCCTGTGGTCAAGGCCCGAGCTCGACCACGCCGGCTCGCCGATTCGCGACCGCACCGATTCCCCGAAGCGCGCGGACGCGGCCCCTCCGGCCCCCCCTCAGCGGGCGTCCAGCGGCACGCGCAGCGTGTTGAGCGTCATGGCCAGCATCTGGTAGTGCCCCACCAGCAGGCACAGCTCGATGATCTCCACCTCGCTCGCCAGCTCGGCCAGCTCGCGCCACGTGTCCTCCAGGATCTCGCGCCGCTCGTAGAGGTCTTGGCAGGCGCGCAGGAACGCCCGCTCGCGCGACGTGAAGCAGTCGGCGTCCAGCTCCCCCTGCCGCACGCACTCGATGGCTTCGTCGGACACGCCAGCGCGCTTGGCCAGGCGCTCGTGGTGGTCCCATTCGTAGGGGCAGCGCATGCTGGTGGCCACGCACAGGATCACCAGCTCGCTCTCGCTCCGGCGCAGCGTGCCGCCCGGCATGAGACCACCCGCGAACAGCAGCCACTTGCGGAACAGCGAGCGGTGCCGGCCCAGCGTGAGGAAGATGTTGGGTGGCGGTCCACCGCTGGCCGCGCCGAGCGCGCGCGCCAGCAGCCCATTGACCAGGCCCAGGTCACGCAGGTTGCCGGGCCGGATGCGTGGGGGACGCGCGCTCACGGTGCTGCCCCTGGCTTCGCGGCCACGCCGTCGAACTCGCGGTTCAGCCGGCGCATGACCTGCTCGTAGGGCCACGGGAACTTTTCCTTCCACCACTGCCCCACGCGGATGTCGACGGACGTGTAGACCATGTACTGGTTGCGCTCCACGCCTCGCACGATACACGCGGCGGCGTGCTCCGGGGTGACGGCGTGCTTCTCGAAGCGCGCGCGCAAGCGCTGGAAGGCCGGGCTGCTGGGGTCGGCGCCGGCCACCTTCACCGTGCTGACCAGGCCCGTGTTCACGCCACCGGGGCACACCAGGCTCACCTCGATGCCGTGACGCTCGAGGTCGAAGCGCAGCACCTCGGACACCCCGCGCAGCCCGAACTTGCTGGCCGAGTAGGCCGCGTGCCACGGCAGCCCGAACAGGCCCGCAGCCGACGACACGTTCACGATGTGGCCACCGCGCCCGGCCGCGATCATGCCCGGCACGAACGCCTCGATGACGTGGATGGGCCCCATCAGGTTCACGTCCACCACCTTGCGCCAGTCGGCGTGCGCCATGCTCTCCACGCGGCCCCAGATGGCGATGCCCGCGTTGTTCACCAGCACGTCGGCGCTGCCGTGCTCGCGCGAGACCTCCTCGGCGAAGGCGCGCACGGCCTCGTAGTCGGCGATGTCGAAGGCGCGTGCGAGCAGCACCTGGCCACCGCGCTGCCGGACCTCCGCGGCCACGGCGTCGAGCGTGGCGCGGTTCACGTCAGTCAGGATCAGGCGTGCGCCCTTCTGCGCCGCCAGCAACGCCAGCGCCTTGCCGATGCCGCTGCCGGCTCCCGTGATGAGCGTCTTCTTGCCTGCGAGCTGTGTCATGGCCCGATGCTGCCCGATCACGCGCACGGGCGCCTGTCCGGAGTGGTCAGCGGTCTGTCACTTCAGGCCAAGCCTCCCGGCACGGACCTTGCTGCATGGCTCCTCGTAACGACCACCCGTGTGCCGACCTGTGCCACGCTCCTTCAGGGAACCCCATGCCCACTCGTCACCCTCGCGTTCCCGTTTCCAGCCGACCGCGCTCGCCGTCGCTCACCGAGCGATGGAACGGGGCGGCCACGCTCGCTGCGTTGGGAGGCGTGACCCTCGCGAGCGCCCCGACCGCTGTCCACGCGGGAGCCGACGCCGCCGTGGAAGGGGGCATCTTCTTCGGGCACGCGTTCGGCGCGCCGCGCGGGTTTCACTGGGGCTTCGAGCTGCGCACGAGGATCTACGACGAAAACGTCTACGACGGCTGCAGCTGGGACCCCACGTACAACTCCGGCGTCATGACCGCCCGCATGGGCGCCGTGGATCGTGACTTCTTCGTGGAGTTTCTGGCGGGGGTCACTCACCAGGCGGACTACCTGAGCGTGGGCGCGCAGGTGGGCCTGGGCTATCAGCACGGCGCCCCGCGTCCGCTGCGCATCCCGCTGCTCCTCGACGGACGCGCCGTCGCGGCGGCGATCTACTTCGAGCTGGACCTGCGCACGGGGCGCAGCGGGGCCATCGACCAGGGCGTCCTCTTGCCCCCCGTCGGCGGCTTCGGTCGCTACGGCTGCGCGATTGGCCGACCCATGCGCGATGGCCACGGCGACCGCGTCACGCTGCTCGGGGCTGCGGCATCGGCACCGTCCGGAGGGGCGCGCGCGGACGAAACCGCGCTGTGGCACAGGAGCGCCATCATGGAGGCGGAGTCCGTGCCTGCGTTCGACCTCCTGGCGCACGACCTAAGACGCGCACGCGCTCCGCGCTCGCTCTTGCGGCGCGCGGTGGCCGCGGGCGACGACGAGGTCCTGCACGCGCACCTCGCCGCCGCGCTCGCTGGACAGACGCCCGAGGTGCAGCTGGGCGGAGCACTCGACTCCCTCGAGAGTCGCGCGGGACTGGAGGGCGACCAGCTCCTCGCTCGGCTCGCGGTCGAGAGCTGGCTGGATGGATGCCTGGGCGAGGGCGCGGCGGCCGAGCGTGCCCGCCTCGAGTCCGAGCGGCTCGATGACCCCGACGCGTGCCGCGCGCAGCGCATCATCGCCGCCGACGAACGCCGGCACGCCGAGCTCGCGTGGGACGTGCTCAGCTGGACACTGAGCGTGGGTGGCGCGCCCGTGCGGCGTGCGCTGCGCGAGGTGCTGGAGATCCCGCTGGCCATCACCGCCGAGGTGGATGCCGGCGAGGCCACACGCTTCGGCTACCTCGACCAAGACGATGTGGCGCGCGTGCATGTCGACGTGCGCAACGAGTCGCTCCGACGCGCGCAGGCGCTGCTGTAAGCCGTCGCGAGTTCGCTCGCGCTCCAGACAGCCTGGCCAGAGATGACAGGGCATTGTCCTGCCGTGACAGGCACGACCGGCGGCGCGCGGCGACTCTGGCGGGCATGAACGCGACCTCAGTCTCGCCATTGGGCGCCTCGCCACTCCTTCTCCGCGGGTTGGGGCACGCCACTCGCTTCGATGTCCGGGCCGCCTGCGCCGGGCTCATCGTCTCCGGTGTGTTGGTGCTCGGCTGCGGCGACGCGGCGGGAGGCCCATCGGTCGACCTGGACGGCAGCGTGGCCCTGCCCGACGCAGACCACGAAGACCTGGGCTCGAACGTGGATCTCGGCAGGCCGCAGGACCTCGGCGCGGATGATCTCGGCATGGCCCACGACGCGGGCGTGGACATGGGCCCCACGCTTCCGCCGCCACCGGACTGGTACGAGCCCGGCGCGCCCATCGTCACCGAGCCCGCGCAGCTCGAGACCTGGCGCTACCTGCCCATCGCGGGCATGCGCTGCGCCAATGGCACGGACAGCGGCGTGTTCGTGAACATCACCGACCGGAGCGACGACCTGCTGGTGTTCTTGATGGGCGGAGGCATCTGCTACGACGACATCAGCTGCAACCTGCCGCCGCACCGCGACGCGATCCTGAACGCGATGGGCGCCGACCCGCTCGCGTGGTGGCAGGGCAACGCCGAGGGCCGCACCGCCATCTTCGACCGCAACGCCACCGAGAACCCGCTGCGCGACGCCAGCTACGTGGTGCTGCCGCACTGCACGCTCGACTTCCACTTGGCCAACAAGGTGTCCACCTATTCGGGCTTCGCGCCCCTCGAGCAGGTGGGCTACCGCAACGTGCAGCACGCCATCAGCGCCGTGGCGCCCACGTTCGAGCACGCGGGCCGTGTGGTCGTGGCGGGCTTCAGCGCGGGCGGCGTGGGCACGCTCGGCAACTACCACCAGATCGCCCAGGTGTTCGAGTCGTTCGGGCAGCCCTCGCCCTACCTGATCAACGACGGCGGCCCCGTGCAGACGCGCCCCTACTACTCGGCCGCCAGCCACAACGCGGTGCGCAGCGGCTGGGGCCTGGCCGACACCGTGGAGCAGTGGTGCACCGGCTGCGCGGAGTTCGGCAACCACGAGACCTGGCGCTCCATCCACGCGCTGCACCCCGGTGTGCGCAGCGCCATGGTGTGCGCGTACGGCGACCAAGTGGTGATGGGCCTCTACTCGCTGTTCGATCCGCTCGGGAACCCACAGCACTTCACCACCGAGCTGATTCCGTTCTTCCCGTTCGTGCGCATCAGCATGCGTGCGGGGCTGATCCAGCTGAACACCTTCGTGCAGGGCGTCCCCACGCAGGGCGCGCACCGCAGCTTCTACTACGTCGGCGAGCGCCACGGCGCGCTCACCGCCGCGCCCTTCTCGGCCACGCCGGGCCTCGCGGACTTCCTCTCGGCACAGCTGAACGACGATGCGAGCTGGACCAGCGTCATTCCGTGACATGCGGTCTAGCGGCACGTCGCCACTCCGGCGACACTTCCCCACCATGGTCGCCACGCGTCCCGTCCAGGCGTTCATCCCGCCGCGCTACTACGCCATCCTGCTGGACGTGCTGGGCGAGCGGGGCCACGACCGCCCCGGGCTGCTACGCCTGGCCGGCATCCCAACAGACGCGTTCGTGGGCGACGAGAGCTACCTGACGCTCGCGCAGGTGGAGGCGCTGGTGGGGCGCGCCTGCGAGCTGGAAAACACCGACGAGCTCGGGCTGCAGGTGGGCCAGCGGCTCCAGCTGATGAGCCACGGCTCGCTCAGCGTGGCCGCGCTGACGTCACCCACCATCGCCGACGCGGTGGAATTGATCGTGGAGTGCTTCGCGCTGCTGATGCCGCTCTTCGCGCTGAGCGTGCACCCGCGTGGGGTCTCCACGGGCGTGCGCCTCGGCGTGCGCTGGCCGCTCGACCCCGAGGTGGAGCGCTTTCACACCGCCACCATGAGCGGCAGCCTGTATGCGCAGCTGCGCTTCCTGCTGGGCGGCGTGCTGCCCAAGGACGTGGAGCTGGACGCGCGACACCCGCGCCCGCCCGGCCTGCCCGCATGGGTGGACACCATCGACATCGCGCTGCGCTTCGACCAGCCGCACTACGAGCTGCGCATGCCCACCGCGCTGCTCAGCGTGGCGCTGCCGCTCGCGGACAAGCGCGCGCACGAGACCGCCCGGCGGCGCTGCCTCGAGCTCTTGGCCGCGCGCCCCGACCCGGCACGGGTGGCCAGCATGGTGACGCACGCGCTCGCCGAACACGGGCCCCCGTTCCCGGACCTCGAGGGCGTCTCGCGCGCGCTCGGGCTGTCCAGCCGCTCGCTGCGGCGCCGCCTGCAGGAAGAGGGCGTCTCGTTCCGTGAGCTGCAGAGCCACGCGCGCCTGGCCATGGCCGATCAGTGGCTCGCGGACCCGCACCGCTCCATCACCGACATCGGCCTCGAGCTGGGCTACTCCGACGCCGCCAACTTCTCGCGCGCCTTCCGCGCCGCGCGCGGTCGCACCCCCAACGAAGCGCGCGCCGAGCTGCTGGGCACCACCCCGCGCGCGCCGACCTGACCGTCCTAGAGCGCGGGCACTTCCGTCAGCAGCCCGCAGTCCACGAACAGCCGCACCAACTTGGCGCTGGCCGTGTTGCGCAGGGTGGCGCTGGCCGGGTGCGCCAGGATGGCGTTGCGCACGTTGAACGCGTCCGGGATGCCCGCGTCGCGGTACATGCTGGGGTTGTAGAAGTCGGCCCAGCTGGCCTTCAGGTACTGCGCGAGCCAGGTCTGCACGCGCACGCGCACCTCGTCGGGCCACTCGGCCAGCCAGCGCTCCGACAGCTCGCGCAGGTGCAGCCGCCCGAACGCGATGTGCCGTGACTCGTCGCGGTGATGCAGGTCGTTCAGCTCGCGCACGATGGGCTCGATGCGCTGGTCGCCCATCATCTGCATGTTGTAGTAGTCGCCCAGCTCCTCCACCACGAGCGCCTTGCAGAAGAACATGACCTCTTCTTCGCCCTTGGCGTAGGTGCGATCGAGCGCCACCTTCTTCTCGGGATAGACCTTGCCCACGTAGCGGTTCAGGAACATCCCGAACATCACCATGTGCTTGTTCTCTTCATCCAAGAAGTGGTGCAGGTACTCCGTGGCGTCGGCCGTGACGCGCTTCGAGTACAGCCGGTCGCTGAGCCCGGCCACCAGCGGGCGCTCGCCCTGCAGCGTGAGGCTGAAGAAGTTGGCGCACTCGTAGAGTGACAGCCGCACGCGCTGCTCTTCGGTGAGCGTGTCCCAGTGCTCGGTGCCCCAGATGCTCATCAGCTCGGGCGCCATGCAGTACCGCTCGCCGCTCAGCGCCTCGGGCCAGGCGATGTCGGTGTACACGTTCCACGAGCGCTCGCGCGAGAGCTTGGTCAGGCGCACGGCGACGTCGGAGGCGGACTTCGGGGTGCGTTCGGAGGTGGCTTCGGTGGTGGTCATGGGAATCTCGCTCAGAGCATGGGCCCGTGGCCGTCCAGGTTGGTGAGGAACAAGCTGCGGCGCGTCTGCTCGAAGGGCTGCAGCAGCGCCTCCAGCTCGGGCGACGCACAGAACAGGCGGCGGTCCTTCAAGACCACGAAGCCGTTGTCAGCATAGCCAGCCACCCAGCCGGGGTGCGACTGGTTGGCGGTCACGAGGTCCACCCCGAGCCCACGCAGGTGCTCGAACGCAGCGTGCAGGATCTCACCGGCGTGCTCGGGCAGCCCGAAGCTGTCCGCGATCTGCCCCACGTGCAGGTCCCCGAAGCGCGGGTCGCCGGACAGCTGCTTGTGCACCACCACGGCCCAGCCCAGCGTCTCTCCCGCGCGCGTGACGCGCAGGCGGATGGGCGCCGGCCACTCGAGCGTGCGGTGCTCGGCGGGGACCAGCGTGTTCATGGCGTCGGCGTCACGGACCGCGATGGCGTCGTAGCGGTCGCGCGCGCGCAGCCACAGCTCGTCTGCCCAGGGGCCGAACTCCGTGACCACCTGCGCCGTGCTGTGGAAGCGCTTGCCCGAACGCAGCCGCAGCCCCGCATGCAACGCGGTGAAGCCCAGCGTGCCGAGGCCGGTGGCCGCCAGCACGTCTTGCCCGAGCGCGCGCCGCGGGTCCTTCCGCAGGTAGGCGTTCTTGCGCAGGAAGGCGCTCGGGTTGCACACCCGGAACACGAAGGGCGTGGCGTACAGCCGCCAGCCCATCTTGGTGAGCAGCTGCACGATGGGCTCGCCATCGCCCCCGTGGCCCCAGCTGTAGAGCAGCGGCTGCTTCTTCTTCATGTCGCGCAGGAGACGCAGCCCGAGCGCGGCGTAGCGGTTGTCGATGGCACCGAGCGACACCGGCCCCTGCCAGTCGGCCACCACGTGCTCTTGCCCGTGCAGGCGCCAGACCTGCGGCTTCAAGCCATAGGCGCCCACGCAGCGCTCGTCCGGCTGCCCAGCCTGCTCGATGGCCAGGTGCAGCTCGCGCCACACCGGCTGGTCGGGCCGGGCCTTGGGAATCCACGCTGGCGTCGGGTCCACGTAGAAGCCCCACGGTGAGTCCGCGGCACGCAGCTGCGCGTTGAAGGCCTCGACGAGAGGCTTTCGCTCGACGCTGTGGGGGACGATCGCGGTGGCCATGGACGACGCTGCGGAAAGAAGTGGAGGGAGTAGGGTCGACGACAGTGTAGGGAAAGGTCAGTATGGCCCAACGTGATTCGTACGCCAGTGGCCGAAAGATCCACCCGGCCCTATGTCTTCGGAGCTCTCATGATGATCCTCCCTCTCGACCGCGAGCGCCTGCGCGCGCAGTTCCGGGCCGCCAAGCCCTTCCCCCACGTCGTCCTCGATAACTTCCTGGACCCAGCGCAGGCCGCCGACGTGGCGAGCGCCTACCCCACCTTCCAGCGCGCGCGAGAGCTGGGGGACGAGTTCAAGGGGGTCAACGAGCACGGCAAGATCCAGATCACGGACGCCTCACGCTTCCCGCAGAAGGTGCAGGCGCTCAACGCAGCGCTCGGCTCGGAGGGGTTCCTGGCAGACCTGGCCTACATCACCGGCATTCCGGAGCTGCGGTACGACCCGAGCCTGGCCGGCGGTGGCATTCACGTCACCGGCCCGCGCGGGCGCCTCGATGTGCACGTGGACTTCAACTACCTCGAGTCGCAGAAGCTGTACCGGCGGCTCAACCTGCTGCTGTACCTGAACCCCACGTGGCAAGAGGGCTGGGGCGGCGGCGTCGAGTTCTGGGACGAGGGCGTCACGCGCTGCGAGCAGCGCCTCACCCCGCTGCTGAACCGCTGCGTGATCTTCGAGACCAGCGAGCGCAGCTTCCACGGCGTGGAGGAGGTGCGCTGCCCGCCCGGCATGGTGCGCCAGTCGTTCGCCGTCTACTACTACACGGAGGCGCCGCCCAAGGACTACCGCGGCGTGGATCACACCACCATCTTCCGCGCGCGGCCCGACGAGTCGCTCAAGCGGTTGGTGCTGATGCCCGCCGAGAAGGCGCTGAAGCAGGTCAAGGCCCAAGGCGACCGCGCGCGACGCGTCAAAGAGCGGCTCTCGCGCCTCGTCTCCCGCTGAGGCGAGCAGCCATCCGTTGCACACCTCCACTGCTCGATGGCGGCGGTGTCCAGGCCCGCCCGACTCAGCGCTTCAGCTTGATCAGGCGCATGGCTGCACCCAGCTGGCGGGTCAGAGAGCCGATGTTGCCCTTCTGCGTGAACGCTCCATCGAAGCCGTACTCCCGGTAGCGCGCCTCTTCGGCCGGGTCCGAGGTGTACATGTAGAAGAGCGGCGGGGTGCTCATGCCCTCGACCGCCGCGCGCAGGTTCTCGAGCACCTGTCCGCCGTGCAGGCCGGGCATGTGCATGTCCAGGATGACGAGGTCCGCACCCACCAACAGCCGCGCGGTTCCCACCGTCTGCGTGGTGGTCTTGATGGCGTAGCCGAGAGGCTCGAGCTCGGCACGGATTTGCTCCAGGACGATCTCGCTGTCGTCGATGACGACTATGGTCCCTTTGGTGCTCATGGACTGCCTTTCACGGACTTGATGATCCGAAATTGGGTACCACGGCCGGCCTGCGTTGTCACCGACAGTCGGTAGCCCGCAGCCTCCAGGTCACCCGTGACGGCGTCTAGTCCCACGCCCTGCCCGCTCAGCTCATCGACTTCCTCGCGGCTGGTGAGGCCGGCCAGCGCCACCAGCTGGACCAAGTCCGCGCCCTCGGCGGCGATGCCCTTGGCCGCGGCCGAAGCGCGCAGGCCGGCTTCGTCGATGCCCGCGCCGTCGTCCTCCACCACGATGCGCACCCCTGCGTCATCCGCTTCGCAGCGCACGTGGATGGTGCCCGTCTCGGGCTTGCCCGCCGCGACGCGCTCCGCGGGCAGCTCGATGCCGTGCGCGATCGCGTTGCGCACCAGGTGGCTGAGCACACCGCCCAGCACATCGCTGAGCGACGCGGGCACGGCACACTCGCGGCCCTCGATGGCGATCTGGGCCTTCACGCCTGCTCGCTCGCACCAGCGCGGCGCGGCCTCTTGCACCAGGAAGACCAGCTCGCCGAAGGGGCGCGCGGCCAGGCGCTCGAGGTGGCTGCGCAGCGCGGGCGCGGCGGTCGGGATCAGCGACATCACCGTGTTGAGGTCGCCGCGGCGCACCGTGATCTGATCGAGGATGGCCTCACCCACGGGGCTCTGCGCCACGAACAGCTGCTCCGCGTTGTCGAGCGCGGCGCGGAGGTCCGCGATGCGCTGGTTCATCTCGGTGACGGGGATGACCACGCCCGACTTCGCGCTGCGCAGGTCGTTGAGGCGTGTCTCGATGCTCTGCGCGTGCCGCCCGACGGCCTCGAGGTCGAAGCAGCGGGCCTCCGCGCGCAGCGTGTGCATCGTGCGGAAGATCTCGCCCACCATGGAGCGCGGCACGTCGGTGGACTCCGCGATGCCCGACTCGATGCGGCGCAGGCGCGTGCGCGTCTGCTCGAGGAAGCGCACGAAGACCTGCCCGCCGCCCGCCACCAGGCGCCGCATGGCGGCCACCGCGTTCTGGTGCACGCGCTCGTTCTCGCGCACCGAGCGCTCGAGGTCGCGCTGCGCCGTGATGTCGGTGGCGATCAAGAGCACGCGCTGCAGCTGCTCGCCCTCGAACACGGGCCGAAACAGCAGGCTGTAGCTGCGCTCGCGTCCGTCCGTGGTGTGCGCCAGCTCCTCGGGGGCGAGCTCCAGCAGCTCTTCCCAGTCGGCGCGGCCGCCGCGGAACACGGCGTCCTTCCACATCTCGAACGCGTCGCGCTCGATGTCGAGGCTGCCCTCGGGGTACAGCAGCGGGCTGATGTCGGAGGCCCGCGCCGTGCCGATGAAGGCGTCGGCCTGCCGTGAGCGGCTGGCGTCCACCGCGCCGTCCGGACCGAACAACAGGATGACCTGGCCCATGTGGTCCAGCAGCGTCTGCAGGCGCGCCGAGGTCTCGGCGATGCGCGTCTCGCGGTCGCGGATGGCAGCGGCCATGTCGTTGAAGGCACGCCCGAGCCGCGCGACCTCGTCGTTGCCGCGCACCGCGACTTGCGTGAGCTTGCCCTGCGCGAGGTCTCCCGAGGCGCTGGCCAGCACGCCGAGCGGGCCCGTCACCATGCGTCCCAGCATGGTCCACAGCAGCAGGGCCACCGACAGCCCGAGGATGGACGCAAAGAGCGCGATGGTGTCTGTCGCGGCTTGGTGGGACGCGCGCTCGGCCTCGAGGGTGACGTCGATGCGCACCACCCCGATGACCTCACCGTCCGGGTTCCGCACCAGCCGCGCGACGGTCACCAGGTCTTCACTCACGGTGACGCCTTGCTCGCGGGGGGGCGCCGGTGCGCGGGGCCCGTCGTTGGCCACGCGCAGCTCGGCGGCTGGGGCGACCTCGTCGCCGATCCAGACCGCCCCATACACCACGCCCTCGGTCTCGCGCAGGCGTTGAACGTCGGTGGTCAACGTGTCGGCGTCCCCGAAGTAGACGGCGGCTGCCTCGAACTCGGCGAAGAGGGCCGCGATCTGCTCCACGGTGTGCACCTTGGCGTCCACCAGGCGGGCCCACTCACGCTCGGAGATGACCGAGGAGGCCACGAGGGCTGCCGCAGCCAACACGATGGCCATGCCGAGCACGAGCTTGGCGGCCAAGGGGAAGGAGCGCTTGATCGGGGTTTCCACCAGCGTTGTATTATATCACTCTCCGCTCCCATCCCGGGACACAAAATGGCGAGACGCCCGCGAGTGCCCCGCGCAGCGCCTCTTCAGTAGAGGCCCAGGAAGCGCTCGCGCAGGCGCGCGAGTTCGCGTTGCTGCCGCGCGCGAGCCTGGGTGGCGTGCCGCGCGAACTGCTGACGCAGGCGGCCGAGAGTGTCCGGTGCGTCCGCGGGCAGCACCTGCTCGTCGAGGCTCGGCAGCCCGTCCGGGATGGGGCCCGCCTGATGGAGGGGCAGCACCAGCGCGGTGAGTCCCGCCGTGTCGATCACGCGCGTGAGCCCTGCGGCCACCAGCAGCACATCGCCAGGCAGCAGCGTCACGCGCTCACGGGCGCCCGTGCGTGTGTCGTCGAGCGCGAGCGAGTGCTCGGTCAGCGGCACCAGCAGCGTCCAGCGGCGCTCGAGCGGTGGATCCTGATAGCGCACGTGAAAGCTGCGCCGGGGGCCACGCGACACGTCGCCGCGCAACACGCCCTGCTCGCGCCCGTGCGGGTCCAGCAGCAGCCGCGAGGTGCCCGCGAAGTCTTCCAGCGCCGCGAGCGTGGCCGGGTGCGTCAGCGCGTCCAGCAGCGCGCGGGTGTGGGTGGGGAGGTGCTCGCCACGGAGCCAGGGCGTGTGCTGGTCGGCGGGCGTCAGTTGCGTCCACGCCGAGCCGGGGCACTGCGCGACCTCGTGCGCTAGCTCGGCCACGTGTGGAGCCGCGAGCAGCGCGGGGAGCAGGCGGTGCTCCCCCACGTCGGTCTGCCGTGAGCCCATGCCTTGTGCCAGCTGGTGCACTTGGCTCGCCAGCGGCGGCACGGGGCCCGCGTCGCCACGTGCGCTGGCTCGCGCGTGCTCGCCGCGCTGCGTCTTCGTGATGGCGCGCTCGAGGGCCGCCTCCATGCGCTGCGTGGCATCATCCAGCGTGTAGGTAGTGGCGCGTGTGAATGCGGCGTCGGAGCGCGCACGCCATTCGTCGCGCGGGAGCGTGCAGACACGCACCAGGGCGCTCGCCAGCGCGGCGGGGTCATCGTGTGGCACCAACAGCCCGCCGCCGCTGGGCAGCAGCTCGGGCGCGGCGCCTGCGGGGGTAGCGGCCACTGGGGTGCGACAGGCCATGGCCTCCAGCAGCGGCAGGCCAAAGCCCTCCGCGCGCGAAGCATGGATGAACACGTCGCAGCTCGCATACAGCGCGCGCAGGGCCTCGGGCGTGGGCGACAGCTGCATGCTCACCCAGCTGGGAAGCGCCCGCTCGGGTGGCGGGTGCGAGCGCCCGAAGCACACGCCACGCAGCTCGGGCAGCTGTTGCTTGGCGAGCAAGAGCGCCGCCCGTGTGATGTCGCCACCCTTGATGGCCAGCGGCCCCACGTCCATGAGCCCCACCGTGGGCACCGCGTTGCGCTCTCGCGGAGGCGCGTGGAACAGCTGCGTGTCCACGGCGTTGGGCACGTGCGAGAGGTCGCTGTCGCCGAAGTCCACCCGCGCGATGTCCGCCATGAACTCCGCGATCACGATCTTGTGCAGCGGCAGGCGCCAGGTCTGGCGCACGCGCTCGCGCGGCATGTCGTCGATGGTCCACTCGACACCCTGCAGGAAGTACGCCTTCGCGCCCTTGCTGGCCGGCAGCGCGGCGATCCACTCGGCCGTCTCCCACCACGTGGCCACGATCACATCGGCATCGGGCACGTCCTCGGCGCGCGGTGGCCCGGCGCTCGTGAGCACACGATGCTCGAGCTGCAGCTCGTCCAGCCAGCTGCGCCCGTCGCTCGCCGAGAACGAGCGCCCCTTCCAGCGGTTGATGACCTTGCGCAGCGGACGCGGGCGCTCGCCCGGGCCGGTCACGACGCACACCTGGTGGCCGCGCTGGGCCAAGCGCTCCGCGTACGTGGCCACCACGCGGTTGCCCCCCGAGAAGTTGGCGGTCTTGTGCACGAAGGTGACGCGCATGGCTAACCTCGGACCTCCGCCGGAGCGGCGCGATGCGCACGTCGCCGCGCCAGGCGCTCGCGCAGCAGGGGGCCAGCGAGGGGCACGAACGCCAGCGAGACCACGAGCGCGATCAACCCCGAGCGCAGCACCACGTGCACACCCACATCGCGCAGCCACCACTCGAACACCGCGCCGAGGCCTCCCACCGTTGCGACCACCAACGTGAGGCGCACGTCGTTGCGCACGCCCGTCACGCCCAGCGAGCGACACGCGGCCGTGCACACCACATAGCGCACCGCCTCCGATGCCGCGTAGCCCAGCACCGCGCCGGGGAAGCCGAGCCCCACCTGCTGCGCTTCGCCCACGTAGAACCCGAGCGGGATGAGCACCGCCATGGCCAGCACCTTGGCGAACGACCCGGCGGCCACGCCTCGCGGCATGTCGGCGGCCAGCAGCGCCGCGCCGTAGGTGTTGCCGAGCACCAGCAGAAAGCCGCCGGCGGCCAAGAGCTGCACGGCCCAGCCGGCCTCTTGGTAGCGGTCGTCGTAGAGCAGGTCCACCGCCGTGGGGCCTCCTGCGATGAGCCCGGCAAAGGCCCAGGCGGCCAGGATCATGAGCGGCGTGCGGATGCTCTCGAACACGTCGCGGAAGTGCCCGTCGCGCTCGCGCACGCGGCTGTAGACCGGGAAGATGATCTGCATGGACAGCCGGCTGAGCGCCTCGCTCGGGAGGGTCGCGATGACCACGCCGATGTAGTAGACGCCCAGGCGGTCGAGCGGCACCAAGCGCCCGAACACCAGCCGGTCCGCCTGCCCGGCCAGGAAGGTGAGCAGCGTGCTCACGAAGATCCAGCGGCCGAAGCGCACCAGCGTCTGCGCAGCGGGCCGCTCCCAGGTGAAGCGGTTGCGGATGCCCGGCAGGTAGGTGTGGCTGAGCACCATGCGCACCACGTTGGTGGTGAGCGCGCCGGCCACCAACGCCAGCACCGACCGGTCCACCAGCGCCCAGGCCACCATGACCACGAGCCCCGCGACCTGCGCGATGATCAGCGAGATCTCGATGCGGCGCACGTCCAGCTGGCGGTTGAGCGTGAACAGCTTGGTGGAGTTGAAGCCCGCGAAGAGCGCGGTGGTGGACACCAGCGGCAGCAGCCACGCCAGCTGCGCCTCGCCGTAGAACGACGCGAACGGCAGCGCCACGGCGCAGGCCACCAGCCAGATGGCCACGCCGCGAGCCGCCTGCATGGTCCAGGCGGTGTTCACGAACGAGTCGTCCTGGCGCTCGTTCTGGATGAGGCTCGGGCCGATGCCGATGTCGCTGAAGAGCTCGAGGCCCTGCAGCACCGTGGACATCAGCGCCATGACGCCGAAGGCCTCTTCGAACAGCAGGCGCGTGAGGATCAGGTTGCCCAGCAGCCGGATGAGCTGCGCGCCGCCGTAGCCCACCACCACCCAGAGGGCACCACGCTCGGCGCGCCCTTCGAACGGGTGCTCTTCTGCAGGGGGAGCGGTGTCCGTCACGCTGTCACTCACGAGGCGCCTTCTAGCAGCCCGATACCCCGCGCTCCATGCGCGGGCCGGTAGCGCTCTTCTTCATGCTCCTCGTGGTCGTCACGGTCATCGAGCTGGTCCACGTCGTCGACGGCCCGCTCACGCCCGCCTCGCCTGCGCCGCCGCGGTGCCTGGGGCGAGCCCTGGCGCGCATCCGAGAGCCCATGCAGCAAGCCGAAGAGCGCGCCCGCCAGGAAGAACGGTAGGCAGTGGAAGAGCCCGTTGGGCAGGAGGTCCACCACCAGCAGCGACGTGATGAGCGCGAGGGCGGCGAGCCGCTGGCGGTCTTGACGCCTCTTCACGCGCTTGATGCGCCGCCAGGTGAGCACCACCGGCACGGTCATGAGCCCGTACACGGCGACGAAGCCCACGAGCCCGCGCGAGCCGATCTGGATGGCCCAGTCGCCGTCCGTGACCGAGAGGTCCTCGCCCGTCACCGGGTCGAAGAGCCGGTTGCGGTTGTAGCCGCCCCACCCGAAGAGCGGCTGCTCGAGGGCGCGCTGCAAGAGCTGGTACTCTTGGTCGAAGCGGAACCAGAGCGACAGCGCGCGCTCCTCGTTGATCTTCTCGGCCTGCGCCACGAGCTCATCGGTGGGGAACGTGTCCGTGGTGCGCAGCGCGGGGTACAGCAGCGTGAGCAGCGCCAGGAACGCCGGCAGCCGCGCGCGCGGCAGCTTCACCAGCGCCACCACGGGCAGCACCACCAGCGCATAGATGATGGCGCCCGTGCTCTTGCAGAGCACCAGCACCACGCCCAGAAAGTACACCGTGCGTGCGCGCACGCGCCCCGTGCGGTGCAGCACGATGGCAGCGATGGTGGCGACCAGCATGAACATGCCTACCGCCAGGCCGGTCTGCATGAAGATCATGGGCCGGTAGCCGCCGAAGCGCATGGCCATGGAGAAGTCCATCTGGTGGTAGCCGTAGATCCAGTTGTGCAGCTGCGGGCTGAAGCGGATCTCGATCAGGGCGAGGAACGCATACACCACGCCGCCCACCACGATGCCGTTCAGCAGGGTGCGCAGGTCACCCCGGCTGGTGAACATGGCGCGGCCCAGCAGGAAGGGCAGGTAGATGGCCAGCGTGTCCTTGATGCCCAGCGCGAACGAGTCGTACAGCGTGAGGCCCTGGCGCACGACGGGCCCCGAGATGAGCGGGAATTGGTTGGTGAGGGCGGTGCCCACGTTGCACAGCAAGAGCAGCACGAAGAAGAGGTCGATGCCGCGGAAGGGGCGCGCGCGGCGCACGTCGGCGCGCGCCTTCCACAGGCAGCCCACGAAGGCCCAGAACGCCGTGATGGACGTCTTGTCCATGGGCGGCAGCAGCGGCGGGTCGATGGCCAGCACCTCGGGCAGGAACAGCACGCCCCCCAGCACCGTCATCAGCGTGGCCTTCGTGGCCGGCATGCGGGAGTAGAACCACAGCGTCAGCGGGATGAAGAGGAACAGCGCCGCGTAGGCCAGGGGGTTCGGGTGCCCGAAGAACATGGGGCCCTAGGCGTGCGCTCGCAGCAGGCTGGCCAGGCTCGCGGCGGTGACGCGCACGTCGTGGCGCTCGAGCACCGCGCGGCGACCGGCCTCGCCCATGGCCACCAGCTTCTCGGTGGGCGTGGCCAGCACCTGGCGCAGGGCTGCCACCAGGTGGTCCACGCTGCCCGCGGGTACCAGCCAGCCGTTCTCACCGGGCACCACCAGCTCGGGGATGCCAGCCACATACGTGGAGAGCACCGGCCGCCCGAGGCCCAGCGCCTCCATGATGACCACCGGCAGGCCCTCGGCGAAGCTGGGCAAGATCATGGCGCGCGCCGCCAGCAGCTGCTCGCGCACTTCATCGCCGCTGGCCCAGCCCGTAATGTGCACGCGCCCGGTGAGCCCGTGCTGCGCGATGGCCGCCTCGATCTCGGGCCGCATCTCGCCGTCGCCCACCAGCGTGAGCTCGAAGGCCACGCCCTCGCGGGCCAGCTGGCCCAGCGCCTCGATCAGCAGGATCTGCCCTTTTTGTTCGCTCAGCCGGCCCACGCTCACCAGACGTGGGGCCGTTGGGAAGGGGCGGCCATCCCCTTCGAGGAAAGCAGCCTCCACGCCACAGCGCACGATCTGCACCTTGGGCCAGTGCTCGTACGCGATCTGCCGGTAGAGCTGGCTGCGGCCGAAGTGGCTGATGGCGCACACGAAGCGGCTGCGCTCCACCTTCTCGCCGAGCGCGATGGCCGCAGGCTTGTCGAACTCCTCGGGGCCGTGCACGTGGAAGCTGTAGCCGGGCCCGCCCAGCGCCGCGACCAGCATGGCCACCGTGGTGGAGTTGGTGCCGAAGTGCGCGTGCACGTGCTGCACGCCGGCTTCTTCCAGCCACTCGAGCAGCACGCAGGCCTCCCCCAGATACGCCCCGTGGATCACCAGGCCGCGCTCCGAGCCGTAGCCCACGCGCGCCGCCATCGCCGAGGCGCGCGCGAACTCCTTGGGCCGCTTCGCCGCCACGCGCGCCATGGCCGCCGCCAGCCCCTGCGGGCCGCCGTCCAGCACCACGCGCGTGAGCTCGGCCTCGCGAAGATCCGCCGGGTCCGTCAGCGGCTCGGCCACCCGGCGCACCGAGCAGCGCAGCACGTCGAAGCCCAGCGTCTCGAGCGCCTGCAGCTCGCGCCGGATGAAGGTGTGGCTGACCTTGGGGTACTGATTGACGAGGTATGCGATGCGCATAGGGCCTTGCCGTAGCAGCCCCTGGGCCCGCGAGCCCCCCGGCGGGGGTCGACGCGCGTCAGGCGGCGGTGCGGACGTTCTCGCGAACCACACTCGGATGACGGGCCGCGATGCGAAGGAGCGCGAGCGCAGGCCCCTCGGGCGACCTTCGATCCTGCTCCCAGTTCCGCAGCGTGTGCACGCTGATCCCGAGCGCGTCAGCGAACTGAGTCTGCGTCAGCCCGATGAAGCGCCGCAGGGCGGCCACATCACCCGGCTGGAGCTCCCCGCGCATGATGCGGTCCCGCTGAGTTCGGCGAAGTGCCCGAGCGAACTCGGACTTGGTGAGCTCACGTGTGCTCTTCATCTGTGTTGCTCCATGTGCTCGGTGTAGAGAGCGTGCTCTGCCTTGGTTGCCCAGCGAGCGCTGATGAACCGGATGGTGTCCTCGACACGCTCCGTGAAGACCACCAGGACGACCCCGCGTCGGATCGGACCGATCGCGATGAACCGTTCCTCTGTGGCGGAGTGATCCGCGTCGTAGATCTCGAGGAAGTCGACGTCGGAAGCGAAGAGCTCTTCCGCTTCTTTGAAGCTGACCCCGTGCTTCGCGATGTTCTGGCGCTCCTTACGAGCGTCCCACTCGAACTTCATCAACAAAGTATACGCCAATGACTGACTACGTCAATGGACTACCACCCCGACGAACACGGTGACCGCGGCGGATACGTGTGGCTGGACTACGGACAGAGCGGTAGCGTGGTGGGCATGACTCCCTCGTGGAGAGAGCTTGGGCGCGCGGTCGCGCTGGGGATCGTTGCAGGGGTAGTGATGCTTCGGCCCGAGCCCATTGCGTCCCAACGCGACGCTGTCGATGCCCCTGCTGCGGTTGGCCGCCGGATCGAGCGAGCGAACAGCCGCACTGCGCTGCGCGCCGTTCTGCACGACCTGATGCTCAACCTGCCATCGACACGCGAGCCAGACCCCGTCTGCGATGACTCGACGCGGGAGGCTTGTGCCTGGAGGTTCCTCGGCCGCGAGGCACTACGGAAGAGCCACCGTCTGCACGACTCGGAAGCGCGCCGAGTGCTGGAAGCTTCGGCGCTGCGGCGCGAGTACGCGGACATCGACAGTGCATGCTTCGATGATCCCGTCCAGGTTGCCCTACTGCTGCACTTCGCCTTCGTGCGACGCGCGGACCCCCTCGTGGCCCCCGCCTCCAGCTGCCGGCTCGACGGTCTCGCTCGCATGTCTAGCGATCGCCCGGAGGGACCCCACTGGTGGGTTCGCGTCGAAGAACGGCGAGGTCGTGCCGCCACGATCGACCTGATTCATCGCGATCACTCGCGCACCAGCGCGGGGCTGACGGACAACGTCTTCTCGAGCTATGAGCTCCGGCAGCGTCAATCCGAGTGGTGGTACGTGGGCGGCCACGTGACCTCGAACTGATCGAGTGGAATCTCCCGCAGGTGTAGCCGCCGCCTCGGCAGGGGCGGGGTCTTGGGGTCCGGGGCTCCCGCTTCTCCAAAGGGCGTGGAATTTTCCGACGGACCGACCGTACGACGCGATACCATCGCCGCCCATGCAACCGCCGCCCACCGACCCTAGCGCCCCGTCTGCCGCGCCTGCTGCGGGCCACAAGTTCCCGTGTCCTTCGTGCGGTGCGCCCGAGATGGCGTGGGACGCCACCACGCAGTCGCTCAAGTGCCCGTACTGCCACCACGTGCACGAGATCGCGGCGGCGGCGGGCTCGCAGGACATCGTGGAGCACGACCTGCAGTCCGGCCTCACCATGGCCACGCAGCGCGGCTTCGGCGCCACCACGCGCACCATCAACTGCAAGACCTGCGGCGCCACGGTGGCCTTCGGCGGCCAGAGCATCAGCACCCGCTGCGACTTCTGCGGGTCACCGCACGTGCTCGAGCAGGAGAGCAACCGCAACCTCATCCGGCCCGAGTCCATCGTGCCCTTCGGCGTGGACCAGAACCGCGCGAAGAACATGTTCTCGGAGTGGATCGGCGGCCTGTGGTTTCGCCCGTCGGACCTCAAGAAGCGGGCCAGCGTGGGCGAGATCAACGGGGTCTACATCCCGTACTGGACGTTCGACGCGTGGGTGAACTCCAGCTGGACGGCGCAGGCCGGCCACGACTACCAGGAGCAGGAGCACTACTGGGGTAAGGACGCGAACGGCAACAACGTGCAGATGACGCGCACGGTGACCAAGACGCGCTGGCAGCCGGCGTGGGGCTCGCGCCAGGACCACCACGACGACGTGCTGGTGTGCGCCGGGCGCGGCTTGCCCGAGGCGCTGGTGCAGCAGCTGCACGGCTTCGAGCTCAACCAGCTGCGGCCCTATGACCCGGGCTTCTTGTCGGGCTGGCGCGCGGAGGAGTACGCCGTGGACCTCAACGAGGCCTGGGGCAAGGGGCTCAAGAAGATCGAGGCCACGCAGCAGCAGCGCTGTCACAACGACGTGCGCGCCGACCGCGTGCAGAACCTGAACGTGATGAACCAGTTCGGGCAAGAGAAGTTCAAGCACATCCTCTTGCCCATCTGGATCGCGTCGTATCGCTACAACGACAAGGTCTTCCGCTTCCTGATCAACGGTCAGAACGGCCAGGTGCAGGGTGAAGCCCCCTACAGCTGGGTGAAGATCTTCTTCTTCAGCGTCTTCGTGCTGATGGTGGTCATGCTCATCTGCCTGCTCACGCAGGGCAACTGAGGCCACGGTGCGCGTCGAGTCCCACTCCAGCCTGCAGCTCGCGTCGGTGCACGACCACGCGCTGGCGCGCCACGGCATCGAGAAGCTCGCGGGCGGCTACGCGTTCGTGCTGACCACGGGCATCGGGCAGCCACGCACGTGGGGCTTCACGCGCACACCGCTCCAGGCGGGCTTTGCGGCGGGGCTCGTGGAGGGCGAAGCCATGCCCGCCAAGGAGCGCGTGCGGCACGCCTTCGGGGTGGCTCGCGGGCGCCTGGTCACGTGCTGCAACGCGCTCATCGAGCAGCGCGTGCCCGATGCGTCGCTCGCGGCGCTGGTGCTGCTAGACGACACCGCGCACGTCATCGCCGCGGGCCGCGTGCGGGCCTACCTGTGGCGCATGGGCGAGCACCGCCGCCTGACGCCCGACAACGAGCAAGACCCCGAGAGCGCCAACGGCGTGCTGCGCGCGGAGCCGGCCCACTCGCAGGTGGCCCTCGAGCCGCGCGACGTGCTGATGATGGGCTCCACCACGGCCTTCTCGCCGGCGGCCGTAGCCAAGATCGCCTCGGTCATGCAGGCCGATCCGGAGACCCCGGTGAGCATCCTGGCCACGCTCATGACCGAGCCCGCCAAGGCCAGCGGCGCGGGCGCCGCGGCGGTGGTGGTGCGGGTGCGCTGACGCTCAGCCGCGCAGCAGCAGCGCGTAGACCACGGGCAGCGCGATCACCCCGTTGTAGCCGAGGTGCGCAAGGATGCTGGCCAGCGTGGAGCCGGTGAACGCGCGCACTAGCGAGAACACGAGCCCCGCGCAAGCGATGCTGACGAACGAGGGCCAGGCCCCGAACGCCTGCGGCGCATGCACCAGCGCGAACAGCGCGGCGCTGAGGCCCGTGGCGAACGCACGCCCCCGCCAGTCCTCGAGCGCGCGGAAGAGCAGGCCGCGGAAGAACAGCTCCTCGGCGAAGGGGGCCACCAACCCGATGGCCAACATGGTGAGCATGCCGCTCGGCGCGCTGACCAGCTGCTCGATGGGCGCGACCCCCGTGCTGGGCACCAGGCGTGAGAGCGGCGCGAGCCCGATGCGCAGCAGCACCCCGAGCACGGGCATGGCCAGCAGCAGCCAGGGCCACTTGCGGGGAGTCACCAGCGCCAGGCGGCCGCCGTCGCGGGTGAGCAGGAACGCGAGTAGCAGCTGGACCACGAAGAGCACCAGCGCGCCGCCCATGGGGGTGAGCGGGCTGGGCGGGAGCACCGCGCTGAGCAGGAACGCCAGCAGCAAGCCAGCCAGCGCGATGGCCACCACGCGGAGAGGCTTCGGCGGGGTGGGCGCATCGAGCGCGGTGAGCTCCTCGGCCGCGTCCTCGGCCAAGAGTTCCGCGGCCGCCAGCTCCTCGAACGCGCTGGGCTTCGGGGAGCGCACGAGCCAGGCGCCGGTGAGCACCAGGATGCCCAGCCACGCCAGCAGCGGGCCCGTCATGTGGGCCTTGCCCAGCGGGCGCAGCGCCGTGACGTGCGTCCACAGCCGCGTGTCGGCGGCCCCCACGCTGCTCACCGGGGCGCGGGCCTCGCCCTCGCGCGCCGCGGGCGGCATCTCCAGCACCACGCTGAAGTCGCCCTCGCCCGTGAGGCCGTTGGTGCGCGCCAGGTCCACGCAGGCGCCCTCGGGCCCGGAGCGGCGCGTGGCCAGCCGGGTCTCGTCCAGCGTCACGCGCAGCACCTCCTCAGTGGGCTCGTGGTGATAGATGACGAAGGACGCGCGCTTCCACGTGGCGGGCTCGAACCCGTCGGTGGCGCACACGCTGAACGACACGCTCTGCCCGCGCGCGAGCGACAGCCGGCCGAGCGTGGCGGTGGGCTCCCGCAGCTCGCCGAGCGCCTGCAGCGGCCCGCGGTAGTCGCGCTCGTCCACGGCCAGCGTGGACACCTCCGACAGCGTGAGCAGCAGCCCTGCCACACCGAGGAGCGCTCCGAGGACGAGCAGCGCGCGACGCATGGCGCAAATCCTGTCATGTTCGGGGGCGTGACGGATCAAGAGATCACGGTTCGGTACTTTGCCGGCGCGCGCGAGCTGGCGGGCGTCCCCGAAGAGCACCTCGCGCTCGGCACCATCGGCACCCACGCGGAGCTGCGCGCGGCCCTCGGGGCGCGGCACCCGGGGCTCGCCCCGCTGCTGGGCTGCATGCGCCTGGCCGTGAACGACGCCTTCGTGGACGCCTCGTATCAGCCCCGCGCGGGCGACGTGGTGGACGTGCTGCCGCCCGTGGCCGGGGGCTCGCTGCCGCTGGCCGAGATCCGCACCACGCCGCTGTCCATGGACGAGGTCTATGCCGCCGTGGCACATCCGTCGGCGGGGGGCGTCACGCTCTTCGTGGGTGTGGTCCGCGACACGGCCGACGGGCGCCCGGTGGCGCGCCTCGACTACGAGCACCACCCGGCTCTCGCCATCGCCGAGCTACGCGCCGTGCTGCGCGAGGTCATGGACGAGCTGGCCAGCGAAGGGGTCCGGCTGGCCGCTACCCACCGCATCGGGGAGCTCGCCGTGGGTGACCTAGCCGTGGTGGTGGGCGCCTCGGCCCCGCACCGGGACGCGGCGTTTCGCGGCTGCCGGCTGGCCATCGACCGCATCAAGGAGCGGGTGCCCATCTGGAAGAAGGAGTGGGAGCCCGGCGGCGCCGCCCACTGGGTGAACCTCGACGACCACGGTTGACACCCGGGAGGCCCGCTCCATAGTCTGTTCTCCTGTGCCAGAGACCGTTCACCACGAAGGCGAGGCCGCACGGCCGCATGCATCGCGCGCGTCCCAGCCGCCGCATTCGCAGCCGTCGAACGGGGACGTACCGGGCCCGGCCAATGGCCCGCTGACCACCGGCGACATGGCGCGCCTCACGGGCAGCACCCTCCGGACCGTACGTTTCTACGAACAAGAAGGCCTCATTCAGCCCCTCGACCGAAAGGACGGGGGGCATCGTCAATTTGGGGCCTCGGAGCTGGAAAAGCTGCGGCTGGCGCTGGACTTGCGCGAGGCCGGGCTGAGCCTGCCGGACATCAAGCACATGTTCAGCCTGCGCCACGCCTGCACGGAGCGTGGGGGCGCCAGCGCGGCCATGACGGCGCTGCTCAGCGAGCGAATCGGCGAAGTGCAGGAGAAGATCCTGAGGCTGCGCCGGCTGCGTGAAGAGCTCACTGCCATGGCGTCGTCGCTGACCGAGTGCGAGGGGTGTCCGCAGGGGACCTGCGAGGGCTGTGACGTGCTGGCGGCCGAGGCCGCGCCGCGCAGCTTGCGGGTGCTGCTGCAGGACTGACGCGCAGCCGGGGGCGGGTGTCCCTGGACCGGGAGTGGCGGCCGCCGGAAGAAAAGCGCCGCGGGGACGCAAAGCGGGCCGGGCCGGGCCGACAAGGAGCCGTTCGCACCCCTGCCGGGTGCAGAAAGGCCCAGCATGACCAGCTCCCGCATCGATCCCCAGCAGAGCGTCTCCGTCCGCTTGCCCTCCGAGCGCCAGACCCCCCTGCCCGCCTCGCGGCGCTTTCGGGAGGCCCTCGATGAGGGTGCCCAGCGCATCGTGGCCAGCGCCGCCTCGCTCACGGGCGTGTCGCCCCTCTCACAGTCCACCACCGCGTCGCGCGTGGCGCCCGGGCGGGCCGCGCTGAGTGAGGCGGGCGACTCGGGCCTGCCGGACCTGGCCCCCGAGGTCGGTAGCAGCAGCGGTTCGTCGGCCGGGAGCAGCGCCACCGGGGTGCCGGACGACACCATGGAGCTGCTCGAGATGCAGCGGCGCATCGGCGCCGAGCAGGTGCACTTCTCCACGCTCTCCAACGTGCTCAAGGCGCGCCACGACACCGCCAAGTCGGTGGTGGGCAACATCCGCTGACGCTTGCCCGTGGTGCGCCGTGGCGCGCGCTGCGGGGAGCGGCTACAAGAGCAGAGACCATGACGAGCCCCATCAAACCGCCCTCGGGTCCCCCGGTTGCGCCCCTCGCGGGCCCATCCCAAGGCGCCGCCGCGCGCCCCGGCAGCTCGGCCGGCGAAGAGTTCAAAGCCAGCTTGGACGCCATGGATGGCGCGGATGGCGTGGATGGCGTGGCTGGCCGCGCGTCGGCGGCCACTGGCGCGGCCGAGGCGTCTGGCGTTCAGGCGCTGACCGCCGCGCTCCGCACCGGTGAGCTGAGCCCCGCGCAGGCGCTGGACGCACTGGTGGCGCAGGCCCTCCAGGCGCCCGACGCACAGCGCCTCGAGCCGGCCGCGCGGGCCGAGCTCGAGCAGCACCTGCGCACCATGCTGGCGGAAGACCCGTCCCTGCAAGAGCTGACGAGCGACCTCAGCCGGACATGAGCCGAGGCTGGGCACGGCTGGGGGCGCTGCTCACCTGCGCCCTGCTCGGGGTGCTCCCCGCCTGCTCGGAGCGCAGCGATCGCGCGCCACCCGCCGACGTGGACCGCATGGCGCGGCCGCGCCCTTCGCTGGACCAGGTGTACGCCCCGGCGGCCCGGGGCGAGCGCGACCCCACCTTCCGGGTGCGTGTCCCGCCGCGCCCCGATGACGAGTACACGGCACGCACGCCCGTCCCCGCGCGCCGCTTGGTGTACCGCATGCGCCTGATGGTGCACGGCACGTTCGGCACGCCCCCGCCGGGCACGCCGGCCGCCGGCGCCGAGCTCAACCTGGACATGACGGCCGACCGCCTGCGCGCGCGCTTCCTGGGCGACACCTGGCCCCTGCAGCCCGGCGCCGAGGTGCGCGTGCGGCGCGGCGCCCCCGGCACCTACGTGTTCGATGCGCAGGGCGGCCGGCACATGGGGCCCGGCGAGCTGAGCGGCTGGTTCGTGGGCGAGCCAGTCACGCGCGAGCCCTTCATCCGCGTGCGTGCGCCGCGGGTTCCGTCCATTGGGCCTGCGCCCATGATCTGCCGGCTATTGGCCGAGTGGGGCAACGGTCGCTACAGCTCGGTGTCCAGCCGCTGCCGCGACGGCGCACCGCCGTGGTTTCGCGTGGGCACATGGTTCGGGACCCTCTCGGCGGACGTCACCATGGACCTGCCGCAGTCGTCCCTGCGCGCCGACGAGCGCGAGCCCCCGCTGCGCCAGCCGCCGGTGGAGGGCCGCACCATGATCTCCACGGTCATGCGTGAGCGGCTGTGGCCGGCCACCACGCCCACGTACGACCCGGGCCCGCTGCCGCGCGAGCACGGCACGCTGATGGTGGAGAACCGCACCCCACGCAAGATGGTCATCGTCGTGGACGCCGTGGCCGTGGCCTGGGTGGAGTCGGGCACCACGTTCGCCATCGAGAACCTGCCCGCGGGCACGCACTGGGTGGGCGCGCAGCACCCGTTCGGGCAGCAGGCCATCTCGCCGGTGGAGCTGCAGGTGCCGGGGACGTTCGTGGTGGACCGCTGAGGGGCGCGACCCCTGCGCCCGCCACCACCCCTCAAGGCGCAGAGAGATACGCGGCCAGCGCGCGCACGGCGGCCCCCCGATGCGAGCGCGCGTTCTTCTCGGCGGGGCTGAGCTCGGCGCTGGTGCGGCCCACGTCCGGCAGGAACAGCAGCGGGTCGTAGCCGAAGCCGTTCTCGCCGCGAGGGGCGTCCGCCACGATGCCCTCGTAGGTGCCGCGCGTCTCGAAGAGCACATCGCCGCTCGCGTTCACCAGGCACAGCGCGGCCACGAAGCGGGCCGTGCGCGCCGCGGGGGGCACGCTCGCCAGGGCGGCCAGCAGCTTCTCGTTGTTGGCCGCGTCGCGCTGCTCGCGCGTACCGTCCACGCCTGCGTACCGCGCGGAGTACACGCCAGGGGCGCCACCAAGGGCGTCCACCTCGAGGCCCGAGTCCTCGGCCACGCACGCGCGCCCGGTGAGCTGGGCGTACCCCACGGCCTTCTTGCGGGCGTTCTCCTCGAACGTCAGGCCGTCCTCTTCGGGCTCCGGGCGGCAGCGCGCCGTCCGGGTAGAGGTCCGCCAGGCTCAGGACGTGCACTCCGAGTGGTTGGAGGACCTCGCGCACCTCGCGCACCTTGTTGGGGTTGCCGGTGGCCAGCAGGATCTCGGTGAGGGTGGGGGCGGTGTCCATCGCGCGGGGAGCCTGTCGCAAGGAGTGGATCGAAACAAGCGCCAGCGAGGCCCACTGCATCGTTGTCGTTGTCGTTGTCGTTGTCGTTGTCGTTGTCGTTGTCGTTGTCGTTGTCGGCGACGGCGACGGCGACGGAGACGCCCCCTCCGCGACAACGTCAGGGCTTGGTCAGCCTCGCATCGCTATCGATGGCGCTCCCGTCGCCGACAACGCCCACGCCCACGCTCACGTGGGGGCAACGTACCTGCGGGCATTGGGCTTCGCCCCCGTTCGGAGCTTGACGGGGGAGCCCACGTGCTTTGAAGTGCCGCCATGCGTCACCGTATCTCGCTCCATCTGACGGGTAGCTCGGCTGCGGACCTGATTCGCGCCGCGCGCGCCTGCGAGGACGCTGGCGTCCACTCGCTCATCGCGTCCGAGCTGTACACCAACCCGTTCGTACCGCTGGCCGCCGTGGCTTCCAGCACGTCGCGCATCGGGCTCGGCACCGGCATCGCGCTCGCGTTCGTACGCAGCCCGCTGTCGCTGGCGCTCGAGGCGCTGGACCTCGACGCGCTGACCAGCGGGCGCTTCACGCTGGGGCTCGGGACGGGCGTGAAGACGCTCAACGAGCAGTGGCACGGGGTCACCAACTTCGGCCCGCCGGTGCTGCACATGCGCGAGGTGGTGGCGTTTTTGCGGCTGTTCAACGCGGCCTGCCACCTGGGCAAGCCCATCCACTTCGAGGGGCAGTTCGTGAAGGTGAAGATGGACGGCTACCAGCGGCCCACGGCGCCCCAGCGCGAGCGCATCCCCATTCACCTGGGCGCCAACCGCGAGAAGATGCTGGAGCTGGCCGGTGAGGTGGCCGACGGCGTGCTGGGGCACGTGTTCGTCTCGCCCCGCCAGCTGCGCGACGAGGTGCTGCCGGCCATCGGACGCGGGCTAGCGAAGGCCGGCCGCGCGCGCGAGGACTTCACGCTGGGCGCGGGCATCACCTGCGCCATCGACAGCGACCGCGAGACCGCACGCCACCACGCGCGCGGGCCGCTGGCGTTCTACGCCACGGTGCGCACGTACGAGCCGCTCTTCGCAGCCGACGGCTTCAGCGCCGAGGTGGCCGCCATTCGCGAGGCCTTCCACGGCGGCGACAAGAAGCGCGCAGTGACGCTGGTGACCGACGCGATGGTGGACACCTACTGCGCCGCGGGCACGCCCGACGACGTGCTGCGCAAGGTGGCCGAGTACGACGGCCTCTTGGACATCAAGGGCGTGAGCCCGCCGCGCCACTTCTGCCCGCCGGACGCCCACGAGGCGTATCGCGCGCGTATCCTCGAGGTGTTCGGGAACCCGACCCTGGGCTGACCTCAGCGTTCGGGGACGAACGGGTTGCGGACGCGTAGTCGCTGGTCGATCAAGAGACCATCCTGCATGTCTTCGCTGAACAGCGTGCTGCACTCGGTCTGCAGGGCGGCCGCACAGATGAGAGCGTCGTAGAACGACAGTTGGTAGCGCTCCGCCAGTCTACGGGCCTCATCGTGGGTGCCCTCGGTCAGTGGGGCAATCGTGCAGAAGTGGCGCACGAGAGACAGGAACTCTTCGATCTCGCGCCAGTCCATCCCGAGCTTTCGACGTGCCACGTTCGTGACTTCGTTGAGCACCTGAACGCTGATGGTGACGCCGGCGCGCAGCAGGTCTTGGGCGCGGTCCGCGCGGGCTGGATCCGCCGACAGTAGGTAGAGCAACACGTTGCTGTCGAGGAAGCCAGAGCTCATGCCGGGCACTCAGCGGGTGTTGGACTCATCGCGATCGAAGTGGAAGTCCGCAGGCAGGCGGCCTCGGAAGGCGCGCAGTCGTTCTAGTAGGGCGTCCGCCCCCGGCTTCTTCTTGAGGGCGACGCTACGCGCATCGATGACGTGAACCTCTACGTCGTCGCCTTCCTCGAGCTTCAAGGCTTCGACGACCGAGGCGGGGATGCGGATGGCGAGGCTGTTGCCCCATCGGGAGACTTGCATGTTCGAGCCCTGCGGTTGGATATACAACACACGATTGTATATCCAGATACCCTGGGCGTCTAGCTCGGCCGGCGCGGCCACTCGGTGTGCACCGGTAGCTCGGGCGCGTCTCGCCGGCGATACGTGTGACTGCCGAAGTAGTCGCGCTGCGCCTGGATGACGTTGGCGCTGCCCTGCACCGTGGTCAGCGTGTCCAGCCAGCTAAGCGACGCCGACAGCGCGGGCACCGGCAGCCCCGCGAGCGCGGCGGCCGCTACCACCCGGCGCAGGGCCGGCGTGGCCGCCTGGAGGCGTGGCGCAAGAGCGGGGGCCAGCGCCAAGAGTGGCAGCTCGGGGTCCTGCTTATAGACATCACGAATGACACCCAAGAACCCAGCGCGAATGATACATCCCGCGGTCCAGATGCGGGCCACCTCGGCCAGGTCGATGCCGTAGTCGCGCTCCTCGCTGGCGGCGCGGAGCATGGCGAAGCCCTGCGTGTAGCTGGCCACCTTGGCGGCAAAGAGCGCCTGCCTCAGCGTCTCCACGTCCACGCCCGCGAAGGTGTCCCCCGGCGCGCGCAGCGTGCTGCCCGCCGTGACGCGCAGGCCGAGCGTGCTGGAGAGCGAGCGGGCGTCCAGCGCCGCCGCGATGGTGGGCACGGGCACGCCCAGCTCGATGGCGGCGATGACGGTCCAGCGGCCGGTGCCCTTCTGGCCCGCCTGGTCCATGATGGCGTCCACCAACATCTCGCCGGGGCGCTCGGGGTCCTCGGTGTGGAAGATGTCCGCCGTGATGTCGATCAGGTAGCTGTCGAGCTCGCCCTCGTTCCAGGCCGCGAACGTGGCGCCCACCTCGCGCGCCGTCTGCCCGAGTCCCTGCCGCAGCAGCGTGGCCGCCTCGGCGATGAGCTGCATGTCCCCGTACTCGATGCCGTTGTGCGTCATCTTCACGAAGTGCCCCGCGCTGCCGCGGCCGCAGTAGGCCACGCACGGGCCGCTCGCGCTCTTGGCCGAGATGGCCGTGAGCACGGGCTCGAGCCGCAGCCAGGCCTCGTGGTCGCCGCCCGGCATCATGCTGGGGCCCAGGAGCGCGCCCTCGCTGCCGCCGCTGATGCCCATGCCCACGAAGCGCCAGGGGGTCTGTGCGGCCCGCGCGCTGCGCCGGTCGGTGTCGGTGTAGAGGCTGTTGCCACCGTCCACCACGATGTCGTCTTCTTCGAGGAAAGGCGCGAGGCCGTCCAGCACCGAGTCCACGGGCCGGCCGGCGTTCACCAGCAGCACGATGCGCCGCGGCCGCTCGAGGCCCGCCACCATGTCTTCGAGCGTGGGTGAGATGTGGAAGGTGTGCTCGGGCTCGAGCTCCGCCAGCTGCGCGCCGGCGGCTGGGTTCACGTCGAAGCCGCCCACGCGCAGGCCGTTCCGCGCGAAGTTGCGGGCCAGGTTGCGGCCCATGACACCGAGGCCCACCACCGCCACGTCGTTGAGCGGCTGCGCCGGAGAAGAAGGCTTGGTCATGACGGGAGCTCCTGGTCGGTGATGAAGACGAGCCCGGGCAGGCCGCTGGTGGGCAGCCCCGGCTCGCCGCGCAGCGCTCGCTCGAGCGCGGGCCGCTTGCTGGGCCCAAAGGCCAGCACCACGTTGTGGGTGCTGCGCATGAGCGCAGAGTGCGTGAGCGTCACGCGCCAGGGCGGTGGCTTCGGGCTGTCTTCGATGTGCGCGATGAGCGTGTCGCTGCCCGCGTGGGCGTGCCCGGGGAAGAGCGAGGCCACGTGGCCGTCGGGCCCGAGCCCCAGCAGCACCACGTCCAGCCGGTCGTTGAAGCGACGGCGAAACGGGAGCGACGCGCGCATGGCCGCCACGTGCGGGCGCTCACCGTCGAGGTACAGCGGCAGCTCGTGCCCGGGCGGGTGCGCGTCCGACAGCGCGCCCGAGCGGTGCAGCTCCCCGCGGTTGCTCTCGGCCGAGTCGAAGGGGACGCAGCGCTCGTCGGTGTAGGTGAGCAGCACGTGACGCCAGCGGTCCCCGAGCGCCTCGCGGATGGGACCCACCGCCGCCGCCGCCGAGCCGCCTGGCACCGCCAGCCGCGGCTCGGGCAGGGGCGTGAGCAGGGCCACCACCTCGGCCACCGCACGCGCCACGGGGTCGCGGTCCACCACGCACGTGGGCCGCAGCCTCACGTCTCGTCTCCGGTGCTCCAGCTGCCCTCGCAGCCGTTGAACAGCGAGTTGGCGGCGGCCGGGCCCCAGGTGCCCGCGGGATACGACAGCATGGGCGGCGGGTCGTCGCTCTCCCACGCGCTGCGGATGGCGTCGGCGAAGCGCCAGCAGGCCTCGATCTCGTCGGCGCGCAGGAAGAGCGTGGCGTCGCCCTCCATGGCGTCCAGCAGCAGGCGCTCGTAGGCCGGCGCGCTCTCCTCACCGAACACCTCGCCGTAGTCGAACGACAGCTTGGCGGAAGCCATCTCCATGTCGGCGCCGGGCCGCTTCACGCCGAACGACAGCGAGATGGCCTCGCGCGGCTGGATGCTGAGCGTGAGCACGTTGGGCGGCTTGCGACCCAGCTTGTGCTCCTTGAGCAGGCGGCGGAACTCGGGCCGGCTGATGCCCGGCGGCCGGTTGAAGAGCGACAGCGGCGGCGTGCGGAACTGCACCTGCACCTCGGTGAACTTGCTGGGCAGCCGCTTGCCGTGCCGCAACAGGAAGGGCACGCCCGCCCAGCGCCACGTGTCGATCTCGGCGCGCACGGCCACGTAGGTCTCGGTGTTGCTCTGCGGTGAGACGCCCTCCTCGCGCAGGTAGGCTGGCACGGCCACCCCGTCGAGCTCGCCGCCCGTGTAGCGCGCGCGCACCACGCTGTGCTTCACGTCGGTGAGGTCGGGGATGTGCAGCGCCTCGAGCACGTCCACCTTCTCGCCGCGCACCGCGTCAGCCTGCAGCGAGGGCGGCGGCTCCATGGCGATGAGCGCCAGGATCTGCAGCATGTGGTTCTGCAGCATGTCGCGCACCGCGCCGGACTGGTCGTAGTAGGCGCCGCGCCCGCGCTCCATGCCCAGCGGCTCGGCCACGGTGATCTGCACCAGCTCGATGTGGTTGCGGTTCCAGAGCGGCTCGAAGATGGCGTTGTGGAAGCGGAAGCCGAGCAGGTTCTGCACGGTCTCTTTCCCGAGGTAGTGATCGATGCGGTAGATCTGCTTCTCGTGCAGGTGCTCGTGCAGCTCGGCGTTGAGCGCGCGCGCGCTCTGGAGATCCACGCCGAAGGGCTTCTCCACCACGACACGGCGCCTCCCGAGGGCCGCGTTCTCGGCCATCTCCACGAGGCCCGCCTGCGCCAGGTGCGTGACCGCAGAAGCGAACAGCGACGGCGCGAGCGACAGGTAGAAGATGCGCGTGGAGTCCTTGCCGCCCGGGAGGCCGTCGAGGTGCTCGCCGAGGCGGTGCATGTGCTCGGGCACCATGACGTCGGCCGAGACGTAGGTCACGCGCTGGGCGATGGCGTCGAACGCGGCGTGCTGCTTCGAAGGGAGCGCATCGCGCAGCTCGGCGCGGTACTGGTCGTGGCTGCGCTCGGCGCGCGAGACGCCCACCACGTGGAAGCCCTCTTCCGGCAGGCCCTTCTCGGCCAGCCGCGTGAGCGCCGGCATGAGCTTGCGGAGCGTGAGGTCTCCGGTGGCACCGAAGATGACGAGCTGGATGGGGTGCGCGCTCATGGCGCAGTTGTATCAGAGGGCGAGCGCGCGGATCCGAAAGAAGCCCACCTCGATCTGCGGGCGCCGATAGCTGGCTGCCGCAGCGGGCACGGCCGCGATGGTCTCCACGTGCAGCGGCTCGAGCACCAGCTGCGCCTCGGTGGCCGCGCACTCCGCCCGGAGCGCGGTGGGATCGGGGCTCGCGGGAGGCTCGTCCTGACGCTGCGACCAACACGCGCTGGGACGGTAGTAGTAGGCACAGCCGTCCCGTGACAGCGATGCCGCAACACGCGCGGTGACGTCGTCCGTCGGCAGCAGCGCCTTCCACCGGGTTGACTCGAGGCGCTCACGAGTGAGGTAGGACGGCGCGCCGGTGTAGGCGTCATCGACCGTGGGCGCGACCCACACGTCGCACACCGCAGTCAGCGCCGGCAGCGCGCGCAGCACCGTGCTGCGTTCGTTCTCGTAGACGAAGGACTCCGACAGGGGCCCGGGTGACACGGCCACCGACAGCCCCATCGCGATGGCCACGGCCGCAGGGATGCCGCGCTGGACCCGCCGTGCCGTCAGCTTGGTGGCCAGCAGCTCCAGCAGGTTCACGATGCCCACCCCCGCGATCATGGCGTGGAGCGGGGTGGCGGCATACTGGAGCCGAGCGAGATTGAGGCGCCCCCCGGCCATCCCGGGCAGCGTCATCCCGAGCGCCGCGAGCAGAAGCGTCACGAGCACGCGGCGACGCGCCGGGTAGCGCAGGGCGGCGAGCCCCGCCACCCACGCCAGCCCGATCAAGGGAGGGGTCGAGTAGGTGTTGAGGAACGCGTTGAAGGGCCGCTCGGGCGCAAAGCCCAGTGTGGGGAGCAGGAGTCGGGGGGCATCGAACAGTGGGCCGAGCACACCGTCGCCCATCACCTGCGCCGCACCGCGGCTCTCCAGCTGGAGCGCGAGCAGACGCAGCATGATGGCCCACACAGCCCCCGTGCCGGCCAGCGCCAGCAGCGCCCGCGGGGTGGTCACGAACGCGGCCGCGTCGTCCCGAGCGATCAGGCCGAGCGCCATGACCAGTGGCGCCGCGGCCAGCACGGGGTGAAAGCTGGTGGCCAGGACTGCGAACAGCCCCGCAGACGCAAGCCACGACGCGCGCTTGGCGCTGACGGCCGCCCCTGTGAGCGCCACGGACAGCATGACGAAGAACGCCCCTGGCACGGTGCGCACCTCGGTCATGGCGAAGTAGGCCGCGCAGGGGAGCAGCGCATAGACGGCCGCAGCCCAGGTGGCCTCACGCGTGCTGCGCAGCCAGCCCAGCGCTGCCAGGTAGACCAGCGGGATGGTGAGCACGGCCAGCGTGGCTTGGAGCGCGATCCAGGTGGCTTCCTCCTGCGGCGCCAGCGCGAACAGGAGCTCGGCGAGCGCGGCGGGACCACTTCCGTGCGAGTCCAGTCGCGGCAGCCGCTCGCCCAGGAGGGCGGCCATGTCGCCGAAGCCGTGCGGGTGCCCGGAGCCTCCCTCGAAGCCCGGCACGCGATTGCCCCCCGCCACCCGGAGCAGGGCGCCGCTCGTGGTGAACACCACCAGGGGCAGCGCATGCGCTCGCAGTGAGCGCCCCGGCACGGGCTCACTGCCGAGTCGCCGGCGCTGGTGGAGGTCCACAGCCAGCCCCACCAGCAAGAAAGCGGTGGCGAGCGCCAGCAAGAGCTGCAGCAGGAGCACCACGCGTGACACCTTGACCCGGAGCGCGGGCGAGGTGGGCGCAGGCTCCGTGCGCTCCGCGTCCCGCAGCAGAAGCAACACCGCCTCCTGCAGTGCCGGCGGCGCAAAGCCCTCTGGCGCCGGCTGGATGGCGTAGTACTCACTGTGCGCCTGGCCATCCCGCTGCGCGCGCGCGTTGATCTCGAGGTGGGCCGCCTCTTCGCCCCGCGCGAAGTGGAGCCGCACGAACTCGGCGTGGGACTCCACGTCCACGAGCTGCCAACCGTCTGCGAGCGTCTCGCCGCGGTGCGCCTCGAGGCTTGGCATCTGCGCCTGGCAGGGCGTGGCCATGGCCAGGAGGAGGCAGCCGACGAGCCACCCGGCAGTGAAGAGCCGGTGGCCGCGCCGCCTCCATGCCACCGCGCTCACGTGGCCGCTTCCGCGAAGAAGGGGGCGATGCGGTCGAGCGCATCTGCGAGGGCCGCTTCGTCCACCGCGGTGTAGCAGAGGCGCACCCACTTTTCGTAGCCCTGCCCGCAGACCAGCCCGGGCGTGAGCAGCACGCCCACGTCCGCACAGCGCTCCAGCAACGGCGTGGCATCGGCGGCCGTGCCTATCAAGTGGGATACGTTGGCGAACAGGAAGGTGCCGCCCGCGGGAGGCGCCACACCCAGCGTCCTGGCTGCCGCCCTCCCGGCTCGCCCGTATCGCTCACGACACGTGGCCAGGAAGTCGTCACCCTCCAGCAGCGCCCGGGCCGCGCCGATCTGCATGGGAGTGGGCGCGCCGTAGGTCATGAAGGTCTGCATGCCGCGGATCTTGCGCATGACTTCGCTCGGCCCGTGCGTGTAGCCCACGCGCCCCCCGGCATAGCCATAGCTCTTGCTGAGCGTGTGGCTGGCGATGGTGCGGCCCACGAAGTCTGGGCGGGTGTAGATGGGCTGCGGTGCGTCCTGTCCGAGCCACAGATCCTGATAGGCCTCGTCCGCGAGGACCCAGAGGTCATGACGCTTCGCCACCCGCCCGATGGCGGCCAGCACGTCGTCCGAGAGCACGCGGCTGGTGGGGTTGTGCGGCGTGTTCACGTACACGGCCACGGTGCGCGCGGTGACGGCGCGCTCGAGCGCCGCCTCGGGGTCGAACGCGGGGTCGTCGAGCTCCGTGAAGAAGGGCACCTCCACCGCGCGTGCGCCGCGCACCGCCGCGAGCCCGCGCGCCAGAGGCCAGAACGGCGCCGGGAGGAGCAGCTCGTCACCGGGCTCGAAGAGCACCTGGGCCACCACGTTGAGCCCGGCGGTGGCCCCCGCCATCACCTGCAGGTCGTCGAGCGCCACGTCCCAGCCGGCGCGCGCCTTGATGCGTGCCCGGATGGCCTCGAGCAGCTCGGGCAGGCCCTGCACGGGTGCGTAGCGATGCAGCCCGGCGTGGTCCTGCGTGAGCAGCGACTCGGAGCGCGCGGCCATTGGGGGCTCGAGGTAGGTGTCCCCCACGTGAAGCGGATGCACCACGCGCCCGGACGCCGCTGCACGTGGCGCGAGGGTGGTGTACACGCTGTCGGTGACCGTGTCCGCGGCGCGCGACGTGGTCGGAAATCGGGGCATCGTGGGGAGCCAGTCGCTGGGGATGAGCTGGGATCTGTACCCTCCCTGGCCGTCCGCCATCAAGTTCGGTGCGATGGCGAACCAACACGGCGGCGGAGAATCAGCGCACGGCCAGCCGTGTGCGCGCTGGGTCGGCCAGGGGTCGCATGGCGCTGCGCACGGCCGCCGTGATACTGGCCGGGACTGGGTCGCGGCCCCCACGGGCCTCGGCGCGCCCGGTGAGCAGCATTCGCACGGCGCCCCCTCGACGCTCCGATACCAATAGTGAGACCTCGGCGCGCACGCCGTGGGGCGTCCGCTCGAGCCGCACCAGCGAGCCCTGCACCAGCACCTGTGCGCGCGCCGGAGCCGTACGGTCCACCGTGGGCAGTGCATCGAGGGCCTGCTCGAGCGCCGACCGCAGGGGCCCCTCGAGTGCGGCATCGCCCGCCGCCTCGGTGCTGAGGGTGCCGATGGCCACCCGCAGGGTGGTGGTGGCGGAAGCCGAAGACGCATGGAGCCCGAGCGCACCGAGGACACCCATCAGGGTGATCCAGGTGCGCGGGCGCGAAGAAAGTCGCCCGATCATGGTGGTTCTCTGGTTCGTGCTCGGGAGCCCGTGCACCCGAGGACACCGCACGCCCGCGGTTCACCAACGCGAGTATCACCGAGGCCACCTGCGTACAAAAAATGCGCAATGTGTCCTCGAGGGGTGCTACCAAGATGAGGACATGTCCCACGACGACGCGCTCGCCACGGAGGGGGACAACCATCGCTTGATCCTCACGGACGGAATCGTGCGGGGCGCGATCTGGAAGCGGCCCGATCTGGACAACGCTCAGGGGGCGGCGAACGCGCAGCAGATCGAGCACGCGCTGCTGGGCTGGCTGTCGCGCCGACCGCAAGGGCTGTTCCTGGACGTGAGCGAGGGGCCGGAGGTCGCGGGCCCCAAGACCGAGGCGACCATCGCCGCATGGTTCGAGGCGTACGCCAACGCGAAGATCCCGGTCGCCGTCCAGGTGGGCCCTTCGGCCATGCAGCGCATGCAGTACCAGCGGCTGTTGCACGAGAAGCTGGGCCCGCGCGGGCGGTTGTGCGCAGGGCTGGACGAGGCGCTGGCGTTCTTGAAGCAGCCCGCCTGACGGCTCAGGCCGCCCGCTGCCGGAAGCGCCGCGAGGCCAGCTCGGCCAGGTGGCCCGGCAAGCGCAGGAGCGGGAGCTCGAGCGGCTGCCGCGGGAAGGTGCGCGCGCAATAGTTGCAGAAGCGGATCAGGCTCATGAACTCGGGGCGCAAGAAGGCCGCTACCTCGGCCTCGCCGGGATAGCGGAGCGCCTCGGCCTGGTCGATCCAGCCGCCGGGCTCGAGAAAGTGCTGTCGGTAGCGTGAGGCCTGCGGCACCACCAGGTCGATGCGCTGACGCTGCCGCGCGCGCTCGGGGGTGCGGCCGTCTTCGATGTCCTGCGCGTAGCGGCGAAACGCAGCGAGGCCACCCGGCACCGTCTGGATGAGCTGCAGGTCGTAGGCCGGCATGCCCTCGTGGTAGACGAACATGAGGTGGCGGTAGAGCGACTCGGCCTCCGCGTGCAGCCCGTGGCCGATGCGCAGGTGGTCGGGACCCACCTCCCACAGCACCAGCGGCGTGCGCAGCAGCGGGTGACCGAGCGGTGCGCCGGCGTAGCGGTCGTCGTCGCCTGCGTCGGGCAGCAGCACGAACGGCGCCATCTCCAGCTGCCCCTGGAGCAGCTGGAACGGGGTGGGCACCTGCGGGATCAAGCCCGCCTCGACGAACACCGAGAGCCGCACGGCGGCGTCTCGACTCAGCTCACGTTCCATGACCGTCAGGATACGTCATCGGGCGAGCGGGCGCGATGCTGGCTGGCCCACTCAGCCTGGGCGCACCGTCACCAGCCCGTCCAGCAGCCGGGTGGGCGGGCGGGGGGCCCGGTGCTGGCGACGGGGCTCGGCCTGCGTCTCGCCGGGGCGCCGGGACCGCAGGGGGCGGGGCGGGGCCCGGGCCGCGCCGGGGCGCGGGGGGGGGCGGCGTGCCCGCGTCGAGGGCGGGGCGCGGGTCCTGCCGCGGGCGCGCAGCGGGCGTCCGCGGGGGGGGGCGGGGCCCTGGGGGCGTGGGGGGGCGGGGCGGGGGGGGGCGGGGGTCTCCGGTGTGGGGGGGCGGGCCAAGGGGCGTGGCCGGCGCGCGTGTTCCGGGCGCCGGGGCGGGGGGGGGGGGGTGGCGGGGGGGGGCGGGGGGCGGGGTTCGTCGCGGGTGGGCGCTCGTTGGCGCCCGGGTGTGGGCTTCTCCCGGAGCGCGCGGGGTGTTTGCCGGGCGCGGCGGGGCGGCGGGCCGGGGGGGCTGGCGGGCGGGCTGGGGTTCCGGCGGGCGGGTGGGCGGCGTGGCCGTTCCGGGTCCCCGGGGGGGGCCGGGCCTGGGCGCGTTCCGGGGGGGGCGCGCCGGGGGGGGGCTTCGCGCTGGCGGTGGCGGGGGGCTGCCGCGCTGGGGGGCGGGGCGCCGGGGCGCGGGCGGCCGGCGGCGGCCGGCGGGGCGGGCGGGGGGGGGGGGCGGGGGGGCGGGGCGGGGGGGGGGGGGGGGGGGGGGGGGGAGGGGGGCCGCGTGCGTGGGGCGTGCCTGGCCGGGTCGCGGTGCGGTCGCCACCTTTGCCCGGGGCGGCGCGGGGCTGGGCGGGCGCCCCGCCGGGCGGGGGGGCCGGGGGGGGGGGGGGGGGGGGGGGCGGGGGGGTGGGGCCCCGGGGGGCGCGGGGGGGGGGGGGGGGGGCGCGGGCCCCGGCCCCGCGGTGGCGATGGGGGCGGGGTCCTCCGCGCGCGCGGCCGCCGACTGAAGATCCTCTACGTGCTGCTCCTCGCCGGGCTCGGCCTGCTCGCGTGGACCGTGCTGGTGTGGCTCTTCCCGGGGCGCGTCTGGCTGGGGGCGCTGCTCTTGGCGCCGCCCTTGCTGCTGCCCGGGCGCATTCAGGGGGCCTACTTTCGGCCGTTGTTCCCTCGCGCTGGACGTCGCGTACCCGCTGCCGCACGTCAACCTCGCGCGCTTGGCCCTGGTCGACGGCGACCGAGAACAGGCGGAGCGCCACCTCGCCACGGCCAAGGCGCTCGGATACAGCGGGACCGTGCTGGACCAGCTGCTCCACGAGGCTCAGTCGCTGTTGGCACGCATCGAAGGTCGCGCGGCGCCGCGTGGGGACTGATGGGCCGGCAGCAACCTGACGAGCCCCGCATTCGAGGGGGTCTCGCGCCGAGGCGTGCGTGGTAGCGTCCGCCCCGTGTCCTCCGCTGCGCCGCGCACCATCCCGCAGATGCCGGGTCCCGTTTTCATCGGTCCGCTTCGCCGCATGCAGGCCGACCGCGGACGCTTCCTCATCGAGGGCCACGCGGAGCATGGAGACACCTTCGCGGTGCGCATCTTCGGGCGCGACATCGTGTTCACGCGCGACCCCGCGCTGATCAACGCCATCAACGTCACGCACGCCTCGAGCTTCTACAAGCCCGCGCAGATCAAGTTCATGTGGGAGCCCTTCCTGGGAGAGGGCCTGGTGCCCAACGACGGGCCGTCGTGGAAGCGTCAGCACAAGCTCATCCAGCCGGGCTTCCACAAGCGCCGCGTGGACGCCTACGCCAGCACCATGGTGGACTTCACCGAGCGGCTGCTCCGGCACTGGGTCCCGGGCGAGCAGCGCGACGTGCGCGCCGACCTGTTGGAGCTGGCGCTCGAGATCGTGACCAAGACGCTCTTCGACATCGACATCGCGGCCAGCGACGCGAGCGCCATCCACCGCGCCATGGTGGACGTGAGTGAGCGGCTGGTCGCGGACTCCGACCTCTTGATCCCCCGTCCGCGCTGGTGGCCCACGGAGGCGAACCGCCGCAAGTACGCCGCGATCCGGGCGCTCGAGGACATCATCGCGCGCGTGCTCGAGGAGCGGCGCACCCACGGCGAGGACCGCGGCGACCTGTTCTCCCACATGGTGTTCGCGCGCGACGAGCAGGGCGGCATGAGCGACAAGCAGCTGCGCGACGAGGCCATGACGCTGATCTTCGCGGGCCACGAGACCACCGCCCACGCGCTCACCTGGACCTGGTACCTGCTGGCCAAGCACCCCGAGGTGGCGGCGCGGGTGCGCGAGGAGCTCCAGCGTGTGGTCGGCGGTGGGCGCGTGGGGCTCGAGCACCTGAGCGAGCTCACCTACCTCGAGTCGGTCATCAAGGAGTCGCTGCGCGTGTTGCCCTCCGTGTGGGCCTATGCCCGCGAGGCGCAGGAGGACCTCACCTTGGCCGGCTACACCTTGAAGCGCGGCACCACCATCACCATCTCGCACCTGGCCATGGGCCACAGCGAGACCTACTACCCGGACGCCACCCGCTTCATGCCCGAGCGCTGGACCCGCGAGTTCGAGAAGAGCCTGCCGAAGGGCGCGTACACCCCGTTCGCGGCCGGACCGCGCGTGTGCCTGGGCAAGCAGTTCGCCATGATGGAGATGATCATGGTGCTGGCCACCATGCTGCGCGCGTTCGAGCCCAACCTGGCGGACGGCTTCGAGCCCGACTTCATCACCGAGCTGTCACGCCACCCGGGCGCGCGCGGCATGCAGATGGTGGTGCGGCCGGTGCCCGCCTGACGCTCGGAGGGTCAGCCATGCGCCACGACGCGGCCCGCGATGGCGCTGGCGGCCACCGTGAGCGGGCTGGCCAGCCACACGTCACCCGGGCCGCTGCGGCCGGGGAAATTGCGGTTCTGTGCGCTGATCGTGACGGTGCTCGCGTCCTTCGAGGCGCCCGGGCCGGCGTTGATGCACGCGCCGCAGCTGGGAGCCAAGACGGTGGCGCCCACGTCGCGGAAGATGGCGTCGTAGCCGCGGCTCTCGGCGTAGGCCCGGATGTGCTGGCTGCCGTACTGGATGAAGCACGAAACCCCGGGCGCCACGCGCTGACCCTTGGCGAGCGCATCTGCGAAGACGCTGGCGTAGAGGTCCATGTCGTGCGCCTTGCCGCCCGTGCAGGAGCCGCCGTAGGCGATCTGGATGGGCACGTCGGCGTCCAGCGCGGCCACCGCCTGGCCGTTCCGCGGGTCTCCGGGGCGCGCGATCATGGGCGTGAGCGCGGTGAGGTCCAGCTCGAGCTCGTGGGCGTAGTGCGCACCCTCGTCGCTGGTCACGGTCATGGCCCGCAGGGTCTCGCGCGAGAGCCCACGCGACTTCTCGAGCGTCTCGATCACCAGCTCGTCCGCCGCGATGATGCCCGTGAAGCCGCCCGCCTCGACCGCCATGTTGGTCAGCGTGGCGCGCTCGTCGAGTGGCAGGCGAAACACGCCGTCACCCGTGAATTCCAGCACCTTGCCGATGCCCTGGCTGGTGCGGAAGAAGGGCAGCGCCAAGAGCGCCAGCATGATGTCCTTGGCGGTGGTGCCCGCAGGCAGCGCGCCGCGCAGGGTGACGCGCACGCTGTCGGGCACGCGCACGCGCACGTCCTCGGTGAACCACGCGTTGGCCATGTCGGTAGAGCCCACGCCGAAGGCGAAGCAGCCCAGCACGCCGGCCATGCAGGTGTGGCTGTCGGTGCCCACCACCACCTGCCCGGGCAGCGCCAGGTCCTCCACCACCGCGTTGTGGCAGATGGCCTCGGAGCCGCCCCGCGGAGACTCGCCATACAGGCGCAGCACGTGCTTCTCGGCGAACTCGGCCTGCGTGGTGGCGAGCGCGTTGGCCTTGTCCAGCAGCCCCATCTCGATGCGCGCCTGGGGCATCACGTCGCCAATGAAGGTGAGGTGGTCGCGGAACAGCACCACGCTCTCGGGGTGGCGCAGCGCGGCCTCTTGCCCGAGGGCGGCGCGGAAGAGCGCGTCGGCCATGGGGGTCACGTACTCGTGCGCGAAGCGCAGGTCCGTGCGCACGAACAGCGCATCTCCGGGGGCCACCGCCGGCACCCCCAGCGTGTCCTGGGCCGCGTCCACCACGGCGTGCCGGGCCAGGATCTTCTCCACCATGGTCATGGGCCGCGCCGGTGTGGTGACGGGCGGCGGCGCCAGCTCCCCCGCGAGGCGCGCGCGGTTGTAGGCAAACAGGCCGCCGGCCCGCACGATGTCCGCGCTGATGGCGTCGAGCCCCTCGGTGAAGGCGTCGATGGACACGGTCTCACCCGCCTCGAGCCGCGCCAGCACGGTGAAGTCCGTGGTGGTCAGCAGCCCGATGTTCTGCGCGTTCTGGCCGTAGATCTTCTCGATGCTCTCGGCCACGACCACACGCACACCCGCGGCCAGCTCCGAGAAGGGGGCCGTCTCGCGCGACGACCCGCAGCCCTTGCTGCGCCCGCTGACGATCACGTCGAAGCCCCCGTCGCGGATGGCGTCCTGGGTGATGGCCTCGCCCGCGAGCCCGATCAGGCAGTAGCGGCCGAGCGTCTCGTCGTAGTGGAAGCACACCCAGCCGGGCGTGATCTCGTCCGTGGAGATGGCCGCACGCAGCGCCTGCTCCACCGGCCACTGGAGCGTCTCTCCGGCCAGCTGCCGGCGAACCCACGCGACGTCGTCGGTCAGGTAGAGGACACGTCCTTCGAGCTTTACGGGGTCACGCGGCACGGCCCCGAACATTGCGGGACCCCCGCGCCCGCGCAAGCTCCCCGGCCGCGAGGCCGCCCCCCCGACCGGATGCCCCTAGAAATCGTGTCTCATTCTGAGACCGCTTCCGAAAAGTTCGCACAATTCAAAGTACTGCGGAATACGCTGTGGGTCGGCCAAGAGACCCTGGGCCCCGCACCCCAGTCGAAAACGTGAACGCACGAGTGCATAGCTTACTGCTGCCGGACGCAGGCACACCGGAGCAAGTCGAACGTCGGGTGCAGATTTGGGCGGCGCGCCGCCTCGGCGCGCTGCCGCCCACGCGCGGCATCGTGGGAGCGCAACGCTGGCTATCTGGAGCACTCGCGAGCGACCGCGCGAGCGCGCTCGCAGCGCTGGGCACCACAGAGGTTCTGGAGAGCCTCATCGCGGACACGGCTCCCGAGACACTCGCGCTCCGGCGCCCACCGCCGCGGCCCCCTGTCGTCATCGAAGCTCCGTGGCCGAAGCTGAGCGCGCATGTGCGTGGGGTGGGCGATCCCTCTGGGCTCGGCGTCGCATGTAGCTCAGCGTCGCATGACCTCGTGGTCGCCGCTGTCGAAGCCCGAGTTCGACTGCTGCACGCGATGACTCCGCTCATCAGGGCTCGAGGAAGGATTCGCGCTGGTCATCCGATCGAGGTCGGACGTGCCCTCGCCCGTTGCACGGCGCTGTCAGTGGTCGCTGCCGTGACCGACCGGGGCCACGCGGAGGCCGCCGCGGCGCTCAGCGACCTTTCCATTGGCGCTCGGCCCACACCGGCCGGTGAGGCCCACTGGAATGCGCTGCATGCGGCCACCACCAAGGACTCACGTCCACGCCTACTCTGCGTCGACCTCGACTTCGACGACTTCGTGTACTCCGAAGCCGTGTCGCGCGCCCTCGTGCGAGAGGCCGCGTCTGCGGGGTGGGCGGTCGATTGGATTCGACCGCATCCGGCGGACCGCCTGCGCCTCGAAGCCGAGCTCGGGGAGATGCCCGACGTGGAGTTCGCGGGGACGGAGTGGTGGTTGCGCGACGTGGGTGAGGTGCGCGAGTTGGCTGACTTGGCGAGTTCGGCAACGGCGGTGTTCGGCAACCTGCGGCCACCCGAGTGGATGTGGCTGGCGACCGCTGCGCCAACCTTGCCATGGGTGGTTTGGGCGCGGCACCTCGAGTGGACGCTCCGCCAGCTGAGTTATCCCCCGGTGAGTCTGAAGCACCTGCACATGTGGGTGATGGCTACACCCTTCGGATACGACCTCGAGTCGTACACACGAAACGTGCACTACCAATTCTGGCCCATGGAACTCGACCGGCTGTCGCGCGAACGCAGCGTGGTGTGCGGTCGGGTGTTCGGAGGAGGGGACAGCGGCCGCGACCACGGGGTCTTGCTCGAGGCCGTAGAAGGAACCGAGCTCCAGCTCGTCCTCGTGACGTCCAATCCGGGCCCGCCTCACCCCAACGTGACGCATACGGGCAGGCTCCCGCTCACGGGCTTCTGCGACGCGATCGCCGAGGCCGAGATCGTCGCGATTCCGTTGGTAGGCTACACGCGCTCCATCGGGCTCACCGTGCTCGCGCTGGCCATGCTGATGGGGCGTGCCGTGGTGGCCACGCGCAACGCGCATATCGAGCACTACGCGAACGACGGGGAGCACGTGGTGCTCGTCCCCGAAGGCGATGCGTTGGCGCTGCGAGCGGCTCTCCTCGACCTCCACACCGACCATGCGAAACGAGAACGGATCGGCCGCGCCGCGCGGGAACGTGCCCTCCGCGACTTCGACGTTCGCCAGATGGCTGCTGCGATGATGGCTGCCATCCACGCCGAATTGGCGGCGAACGAGGGCAAGATCTAACCATGCCCTTGGTCCACTGGATTCGCGTCACGCGGACCTGCAACAACGTCTGCAGCTTCTGCTCCGAGTCCGCGGCACTGGACGGCGTCCCGGTCCCGCTGGAGGAGCTGGAAGCCGCGGTGGACGGCATCCTGGCCAAGCTGGGGCCGCATCTGGACGCCGTGGAGGTTCGCCTCTCGGGGGGCGAGCCCACGCTCAGCCCACACCTCCCGGCGATCATCGAGAGCGTGGCGCGACGTGGACTGTCGCCTGTGCTGGTCACCAACGGGCGCGCCATGGCCAAGCCCGGACGACTCTCGCACTTGGTCGATCGGGGTCTCGCTGCGGTGCGCATCTCGCTGCACGGTGCGACGCCCGCTACCCACGACGCGATGGTCGGAGTCCCTGGAGCGTTTCGTCAGACACTGACGGCGCTCGCGCTAGCGGCGACCGTCCCGGTGCGTAGGACTGTGTCCTTCGTGCTGACCAACGCCAACGTGGAAGAGCTTCCAGCGCTGTTCGACCTCATGAAGCGGTCAGCGTGCGAGGAACTCGAGATCCGCGACGTGCTTCCAACGGCGGACCGCGAGCGCCACGTGGCGCTGCGGGTCCCCGACGACACGGCGCGGCGCGCCCTCGAAGACGCCGCCGAACGCGCGCAACGTGCCAACGTCCACCTCCGCACCATCGGCTTCGAACGCACCGCCACGAACACCCGGCGCTCTGCGTTCGCGGTGGGCGCAAGATGGCCCAACGCATCCGCAGCGCCCGCCCCCCCGAGACCCCCCGCCCGCGTGGTGATTCTGGGGCCGAACGAGCCGGTGACGGCGGGCTCCACCATGACTCCAGTCGCCGAAGCGCTGGAGCAGCGAAGGATCCCGATTGCACGCATGTCGCGGAGTGGACCCTTCGACCTCACCCAAGGAGACTTGGTGCTTTGCACGAGCTACGCGGACGCCACGGCCCTGTTCGAGCGCGAACCGGGTGCCGAGGCCTTCGACGTGAGGGTGATGGACTTCCACATGCTGGCCGACTTTGGAGCGTTCCGGACGCGCTGGATGCCTGATGCGCGTCAACGAGCCACCACGCGGTGGTGGCCGAGCGAGAGGCTCGCGATCATCTCCTGCTTTCCGGGGTACGCGGCTCTCTACGCTTGGTATGGCGTTCCCTCCGAGGCGCTCTTGCTGCACCCATACCTAGTGGATCCGCGCTACTTCGAAGCTCGAACAGGTACCCCGAGTCAGCCCTATGCGTTCTCGGGGGGTCAGCACCTGCGTGACACCGAGACGCTGGCCATAGCCAGCGCGCTGCGACGCAGCCCCGAGACGCTGCCCATCCATCTCTACCACTACGGTCCGGCGGGACCGCCCGCGGCAGGTCTCGACTATCGCGGCGAGGCGGATTTTCGGTCCTTCTGTCAGGCGTTGGCGGGCAGCCGCTTCGTGGTCCTGCCGCTCTCGCGTGACCCCACCTGCGCGGCCGGAATCACCGTGGCCGCCATGGCGCTCGCAGCCGGGCGCGCGGTCGTGGCGTCCGCCACCCCAGCCATGCGCGATCACCTGGACGACGGCGTCAACGCCCTCTTGGTGGAGCCCGAAGACCCGCACGCCCTGGCCCAGGCCATCGAGCGACTGGAGCGGGACCACGAGCTCCGGGCGAAGCTGGAGCAAGGCGCCCGCGAAGCGGCACGGATGTCCACGGCCGAGACCTTCGTGGACGTGCTGCTCGGACGCAGCCCCCCGGGTCTGCTATCACCCGCGCCATGACCGACTTCACCCTACAGCCCCATCCCCAGTTCGCCGGCGTGCCTGGCCCAGTCCTCACGGTCGTGATGGACGGGGTGGGCCTCGGACGGTCCGACGAGGGCAACGCGGTGCACCTGGCACACACCCCCGTGCTGGACGCGCTCGGCAAGGGGCCGTGGACCACCACCCTGCGCGCGCACGGCGTGAGCGTGGGCCTGCCCAGCGACGAGGACATGGGCAACAGCGAGGTGGGCCACAACGCGCTCGGCGCGGGGCGCGTCTTCGACCAGGGCGCGAAGCGGGTGCAGCGGGCCATCGCCTCGGGCGAGATCTTCGAGGGCGCCGTGTGGCGCGAGCTGACCGGCCGCGTGCGCGAGACCGGCGAGGCGCTGCACTTCATCGGGCTCTTGAGCGACGGCAACGTGCACAGCCACCAGGACCACCTGACGGCCATGCTGAAGCGCTGCCACGCCGAGGGCGTGAAGCAGGTGCGGGTGCACGTGCTGTTCGACGGCCGTGACGTGCCCGAGACCAGCGCGCTCGACTACCTGGACCCCCTCGAGGCGCTGCTGAGCGAGCTCTCGGCGCAGCCCGAGCGCGACTACCGCGTGGCCAGCGGCGGCGGTCGCATGACGGTGACCATGGACCGCTACGAGGCGGACTGGGACATGGTGGCGCGGGGCTATCAGCTGCACGTGCTGGGCGAGGGGCGCGGCTTCCGCAGCGCGCGCGGGGCGTTGCTGAGCATGCGCGACGAGCAGCCGGGGATCACGGACCAGAACCTGCCCGGCTTCGTGGTGGTGGACGCGGATGGCGCGCCCGTGGGCCGCATGCGCGACGGCGCGGCCGTGGTGCTGTTCAACTTCCGCGGCGACCGGGCCATCGAGATCACGCGCGCCCTGACCGAGCCCACGTTCAGCGTGTTCCCGCGCGGGCCGCTGCCCGACCTGCTCTTCGCGGGCATGATGCAGTACGACGGCGACCTGCATCTGCCGGAGCGCTACCTGGTGGACCCGCCGGCCATCGATCGCACCCTCGGCGAGTACCTGGCGCGCAACCGAATCGCGCAGTTCGCGTGCAGCGAGACGCAGAAGTTCGGGCACGTGACCTACTTCTGGAACGGCAACCGCAGCGGCTACTTCGACGAGCAGTACGAGCACTACGTGGAGGTGCCGAGCGACCGCCTGCCGTTCGAGCAGCGCCCGTGGATGAAGGCCGCCGAGATCACGGACGCCACGCTTCTCGCGCTCACCTCGGGCAAGCTGCGGGCGGGCCGCATCAACTACGCCAACGGCGACATGGTGGGGCACACCGGCCACCGCGACGCGGCCATCACCGCGGTGCAGGTGGTGGACCTGTGCCTCGCGCGGCTGCTGCCCGTCATTCGCAAGCTCGAGGGCGCGCTCATCATCACGGCCGACCACGGCAACGCCGACGAGATGTACGAGTTCGACAAGAAGAGCGGCACCTTCAAGACCAACGCCGCGGGCCAGCGCGCGGCCAAGACCAGCCACACCCTGAACCCCGTGCCCTGCCACGTGTACGCCCCCGTGCTCGAGCGCGTGAATGGCCTGCGCATGGCGGACGTCCACGCTGCCGGCCTCGCCAGCGTGGCGGCCACCAGCCTCTTCTTGCTCGGTCTCGAGCGCCCCGAGGGCTTCGAGCCTTCCCTCTTGACCATCGCTTGATGGTATCGTGAGCCCGACTGATGCCGACGCCCTCCCGCTCGCTGCTCTTCCTCACACTCTCCCTCGCCCTACCGTGGCTCGCTGGCCCAACACCGGCCGCCGCCCAGGCGAGCCCCGGCCTCGCCGGATTCCGCTTTGGCTGGACGGCCGCGGAGGCACACGAGGCCTGTGAGCGCGAGGGGCACAGCTACAGCATCGAGCGCGTGAGCGGCTCGGTGGTGGAGCGTTGCTCCGCCCCGCTGACGGACATCGGCTTCCCGAGCGGGGCCGAGGTGGTGCTGAACTTCTGCGGCGACCACCTGTGCCGCATCGTCGTGATTGCCCAGCTGGAGGGCGACGCGGCCACGGCCACGGCCACGGCCACCCGCCAGCGCCTCGAGCGCAAGTACGGCGCCCCGGCCCAGACCGACGGCGAGGGCGTGGGCCTTCGCACCGTCACCTTCGAGCGCCAGGGCGAGGGCGCGAGCCCCGACCAGACTGCGCGCATCACCCTCACCGCCAGCGCCGGCCGAGGCCGCCGCATGGTGTCGCTGGCCTACGTCAGCCGGCGCCAGCTCACCCCCGAGCAGCGGCGCGAGCTCGAGATCCTGGGCGGTCTCTGAGAGGGATCTGGAAAAGAAGCCCCGAGTGGGCTACCAGGGAGGCATGAGTTTGCGCTGGCTTATGGTGATGGGTGCGCTCGCCGCTCTGTCTGGCTGTAACCGTGGGGGAAGCCAAACGGCTGACACGACGAGCGGCCTCGGTGTGGCAGGCGCCGTCGCGGCGGATCTACCGGGAGCCGTGCCACCCATGCTCTTGGCGGGGCCGGGCACTGGCCCAGCGCTCTACCTGGGCCCCAACGCGAACGACGCGCCGGTGGGCTATCTGTCGCCAGACGCTGCCTTCGAGGTCGCTGGCCCGCTGGGCGGGGAGCGCGTGGCGGTGCGCATCAACGGCGCCATGACGGTCGAGGGCCTGTACTTCACCACCAGCCGCTTGGCTGCGCGCGTGCTGCGCGGTGGCCGCGTGCGCGGCACCCCGGTGTCGGTGGGCGTGGGCAACCTGGTGCGCGTGCTGGGCCCCGACAGCGAAGAGCGCCGCACGCGCATCGCGGTCACGCCGCTGGTCGCGGATCCGCGCCTGCGCGACGGGCTCGGCACCTGGGAGGGCAGCTTCCCCGTGGTGGGCCTGGGCGCCGACACGAGCGCGGCCACGGAGTCGCTGCCCGAGGGCAGCACGCGCCGCCTGCCCGCCACCGAGGTGGGGCTCTACGAGGCACCTGGCGGGGCGCTGGTCTACACGCTTCCGGCCCTGAACCCGGGCCTGACGGTGGAGCTGGTGCGCGACGAGGGCCCCTGGCACGCCGTGCGCGTGGGCTCCGGCCCCTACCTGGTGGGCTTCGTTCAGGGTGATCTGGTGCCTGCGGCAGCCACCATCGTGCCCCCCTCCGGTGCGGGGCGCAGTGGTGCCGCATTGCCCCAGCGCATCTCCGACGAGAATGCACACCCGCTCTTCCGCGTACCGGCCGGCACCGAGGTCATCTTCGAAGGGCGCGTCATCGCGCGCCTCAACCAGCCCGGCTGGGCACGCGAGCTGCGGCGCTACGCGGCCTACGAGCAGTCCGACGTGTTCATCGCGGTGGACGACAGCGTGGCCGTGCGCGGCCTGGTGCGGGTGAGCGCGCTCCAGCCCGCCACGCCGTGACCGAGCCGCAGCTGGGCCCACTCACGGACGACGCGCTCACGGGCGGCTACCGCGTCCTGCAGCGCAAGCAGGGCCACCGCTACTCCATCGACGACGTGCTGACCGCCCACGAGGCGTGTCGCGCGCGGCCAGACGCCACGCACTATGTGGACCTCGGCTGCGGGCTGGGCTCGGTGCTGCTGATGGTGGCCTACAAGCTGCCGGGCGCGCGCGTCGTGGGGGTAGAGGCGCAAGACGTGTCCTTCCAGCTGGCGCAACAGAACGTGGAGCGCAACGGCCAGGTGGACCGCATCACGGTGCAGCGGGGCGACCTGCGCGACTTACTGCAGCCCGAGCCGCGCGCGGCGCTGCTGCAGGCGCTCGGTCGCGGGGAGGGGCCGCAGCTCATCTCCGGCACGCCGCCCTACATGCCCGTGGGCACGTCCACGCCCTCGCCGGACGAGCAGCGCCGCTATGCGCGCGTGGAGCTGCGCGGCGGCGTGGAGGCCTACTTGGCCGCCATAGGAGCGCTCCTGGCGCCCGGAGGCCGAGGGGTGGTCTGCTGCGACGCGCGCACCCCCGAGCGGGCGCTGCGCGGGGCGGCCGAGGCAGGCCTTTTGCCCCTTCGGCGGCTGGACGCGATCCCGCGGGAGGGCGCGGAGGCCCTCTTCAGTGTATGGACATGCGCGCGCCAGCAAGATGTCGCCGACACCGTGTGCGCAGAGGACCGCTTCGTCGCGCGTGATCGCGAGGGCCAGCGGACCCCCGCCTACCACGCCCTGCGCGCCTTCTTCGACCTGCCCCCGAGCTCCCACCATGCCCCCACGTGACCGCACTCCCCGCCCCAGCCGCCCGTCGGCCCCGCGCCCGAACGGCCCGAAGGGCCCGCGCTCACCGAGCCCGCGCAGCGCGGAGCCGCAGCGCACGCCGGTGGTGCGCAGCGCCCTCGCCAACGTGGGCGGCGCGGTCACCACGCGCGGCGACGCCACCCACGCGGCGGCCCTCGGCGAGGCCATGCAGGCGGCGGAGCACAGCCCGCCCGACGTGGCCACGCACGGCATGCACGCCTACCCCGCGCGCATGCACGCGGCCATCGCCACGCACGTCATAGAGCGCCTGACCAAGCCCGGCGCGCGCGTGGTGGACCCCTTCTGCGGCAGCGGCACCGTGTTGGTGGAGGCCATGACCCTCGGGCGGCGCAGCGCGGGCGTGGACCTCAACCCGCTGGCCATCCGCATCGCCGAGGTGAAGACCACACGCGTGGACGCCGTGCGCCGCGAGCGCTTGGCCGTGACCATCGAAGGGCTGGGCGAGCGCTCCGAAGAGCGCGTGCGCACGCGCACCCACACGCAGGCCCCGCTCACGCCCGAAGACGCCAAGTGGTACGAGGGCCACACGCTCAAGGAGCTTGCCGGCCTGCACGCCGAGATCGCGGCGCTCGAAAACGAAGACGACCGGCGCCTGTTGGAGATGCTCTTCAGCGCCATCGTGGTGAAGTTCAGCATCCAGCGCGCCGAGACCACCGAGCGCGTGGCCGAGCGGCGCATCCGCAAGGGCCTGCCCACCGAGTTCTTCGTGCGCCGCGGCATGGAGTGGCTGGACCGCTGGGTCGAGCTGGAGGCCCAGATCACGGAGCGCGCGCCCGCCGAGGTGTTCGCCCCCCGCCTGGTGCAGGGCGACGCCCGCAAGCTGCGCGACCACGTGGGCGCCGCGCCAGTGGACCTGGTGCTCTCGTCGCCTCCCTATGGCGGCACCTACGACTACGTGCACCACCACGTGCGGCGCTACCCGTGGCTGGGCATCGACCCCACGCAGCTCGAGCGCAACGAGCTGGGCGCGCGGCGCGACCTGAACCAATCCCGCATGCACGGCCAGGACCCCGCCGACCTGTGGGACGATCAGGTGGTGGCCATGCTCAAGGGCATGCGCAAGGTGGTGCGTCCGGGCAGCCACATCGTGCTCTTGGTGGGCGACGGGCAGCTGGGCGACGAGCGCGTGGCCGCCGACCGGCAGCTCGAGGGCCTGGCCCCGCGCGCGCGCCTCGAGGTGGTGGCCGTGGCCTCGCAGCAGCGGCCGGACTGGACCGGCAAGGGCGTGCGCCGCGAACACCTGGTGCAGCTGGCGGTGGGCAAGAGCGACGCGGGCGACGGGAACGAGTAGCGGGCGAGGCGGAAGATCCGCCGATCGCGCGAGAGTCCTTGCTCTCCCGCGGATCGGTGCGGCGCCGCATGCTGTGGCTCATGTCGCACGAGCACACGGACTCCCCGCACCAGCACCCCATGCACGGCTTCGGCGCCGACCGCGCCGCGCACTACGACGCCCAGGCCTCCATCGCGCTCGCTGGCGCCGCGGCGCTCTACGAGCTGGGGGTCAGTGCGTTGACCGCGCAGCTCGATGGCCAAGACGCGGCATCGCTGCTGTTCGTGGGCGTGGGCACGGGCGCGGAGCTGCTGCCCTACACGCGCTTCGACGTGCCCGGCTGGCGCTTCACGGGCGTGGACCCTTCGGAGGCGATGCTCGCGGTCGCTCGCCAGCGCCTCGAGACCGAGAGCCTGCTCGCGCGCACGCAGCTGCACGTGGGCGAGCTTCACACGCTGCCGGAGGGCCAGCCGTTCGACGGGGCGCAGATGATGGGCGTGCTGCACCACGTGGAAGGTCAGGAGGCGCGGTGCGGGCTGCTGCGCGAGGTGGCTCGCAGGCTGAAGCCCGGCGCGCCTCTGGTGGTGGGCTGTCGCGTGGGCATGGACCCCGTGCTGGTGGACGTGGAGCTGCGGCGGCAACGGGCCCTCGGTGCGCCCCGCGAGGACATCGAGCGTCGACGTCCGCTCTACGCGCAGATGAAGCCCGTGGAGTCGGACGCAGCCCTCGCCGCCATGCTGGCCCAGGCCGGGTTCGTGGCTCCCCGGGCGATCTTTCTCTCGCTACAGTTCAAGGTGTTCCTCACGCGCTGGGATCCCGACTCGCTCGCGCAACCATGACCAAGGCCAAAGCCCCGACTGCTACGCCCTCGTGCTCGCGCGAGGCTTTCGAGCGTCACCAGTCCCCCGTGTGGGTGCAGCGCTTCCGTGGGCACGAGCCCCACGCTGCCCAACCGGGGACCTTCGCCCATACCTACGCGGTCATCGTCTTGATCACGCGCGGGCTCTCGCGCATCCGGCACACCGGCGATCTCGTGCTGCGCGCCGGAGACGTGCACCTCATTCCGCCGGGCGATGCCCATGGCGCCGCGCACTTCGACGACATGGAGGGCTGGGCGCTCGCGTTCCACCCCGAGGCCTTTCCGCAGGACGACACCAGCTGGGGCAGCCACGCTGGGCTGAAGCTCGGCCCGCTCCTGCGCGTGCGCAGCGGGTGCCACCCAGTCCTCCGGCCGGACGCCACCCAGCGCCGGCGCCTCGAGGAGTGGATGCGCCTCCTCGAGCATGAGCTCGAGGAGGCGCAGCCCTCGCGGGACGACGCGGTGAGCGCCTTGCTCCGCCTGGTGCTGATCGAGCTCGTGCGCATGAGCAGCCCCGAGCCCGCCCCGGACCCCGCTGGCCAGGGCACCGCGCGCCAAGCGCTCACGTACATCGAGGCCAACGCGCTCGAGTCGCTCTCGCTCGCGCAAGTCGCCCAGGCCGTGGACCGCTCACCCACCCACGTGGCCAGCGTCATGCGCAAGGAGACGGGGCGCACGGTGGGCCAGTGGATCCTCGAATACCGCATGGCCGAAGCGCGGCGGCGGCTGCGGGGCACCGACGAGCGCGTGGAGGTCATCGCCGAGCGCGTGGGCTACGCGGACGTCACCCACTTCATCCGGCTGTTCCGGCGCACCCACGGGCTCACGCCGGCAGCGTGGCGACGGCAGGGCAGCCACGCCGCGTCGTGAGTCCGACGTGGGCCTTGGTCACGGACGTGCGAGCTACCGAATCAGCGCCGCGATGTCCCCCACGAAGGTGACCTCGACTCGCAGGTCCGGGTCGTTCAGCGCCTCGGCCTCGGCCGTGAGGTAGGTCGAGAGGACGTCGAGCCGCTCGAGCGCCCGCACGCGGTCGACGAGGGCCTCCCGGAGGGCCGCTCGGAGCTCCTCGGCCAAGCGGGACAAGGCCACGATCTTGCGCACACCGGCGGTGCTGAACTGCGCCTCGTCGCTGACCCCGGGCGACACGGAGACCTGCTCGGCGCCGTCGTCGAACCCGAAGCTCGGCTCCGCGCGATAGCTGAGCGTGAGAGATCCTTCGAATGGCGCGTCGAGCCGCAGCGCGATGGCGCCGCTCCGCTCGCTAGGGAATGCAGTCGCGATCTCGATGAGCTTGGTGGGGCCCTCGCCTGGCGTGACACCAGGGACGCCATACATCGCCGCGATGCGCCCGCCAGTGTGGCTGAGCTCCACGTTCAAGTCGTAGGCGAGCGGCGTCACACGAAGATCGAAGCCCTCCTCGAACAGCGCGGCGGTCGACTCGAGATCCTGCACGTAGTGGTAGCTGCCCCCGCCGGTGCGACCGAGCGCGTCTGCGAGGTCCGCGTTGTACCCGAGGAGGATCCCCACGAAGGTGAACCCGATCCGGTCGGCCGCGGCGCGCTCGAGCAGCGCCGAGAACCCCGAGCCAGCCTGTGCGTCGGGGTACCCGCAGCTGAGCACGACGACGCGGCGGAGTCGTGGGGCATCGCCGACCGCGGCCCGTTGGACCGCCACGGCTCGCTCCAACGCAGGGTCCATGTCCCACCCCCCGTCCGCCTGGATGGCCGCGACGTCCCGCTCGAGCGCCGCAAGGTCCTCGATGGGGCCATGCGGGTGGACCTCGCGGACCTGCTGGTCGAAGGTCAGGACGGATACGGCGTCCTCCACGCCGAGGTGCCTCAGCATGTTGATCGCAGCCTGGTTCGTCTCCGCCATGTCGCCTGCCATGCTCGCCGACTTGTCGATGAGGATGGTGAGGTCCATCGGTGGGCGCTCGAGGTGGCTGAGCCCCGAGGCCAGACCGACCTGCAGCCAGTACTCCGTGCTGGCACCGTCGAGCGATGGGACGACCGCGAACGCGGGTCGGAGGCAGAGCAGGCTCGCGCAGGGCTCACCCTCCACGGGCAGGTCATGTTCGCTGAAGAGGCCCTCAGCGGTGATCGCGGTCGCGTCGGGCAGCTGACCGCGCCGAACCATCTCTCGGGCATAGCCGATGTCCTGAACGCCGCCCGGGGTCACGCCCACGTACGGGTCGCCCACCCCACCATCGCTGTAGGCGCATCCAAGGGCGAGGCAGGGCAGCATGATCGAGGCCCACAGGGCTCGAGCGGTCATGGCGGTCGGGTTCATGTTCAGGGCTCCTGCTCGGAAGCCAGAGCACACCGTATGCCAGAGGAAAGTGTGCCGAGCTGTGCCATGCGGTGCACAGACCCCGGCTCACCGAGTTCGTGCTGCCGGTGGACACCTACATCCGCAGCAGCTTCATCATCGCCAAGGCGGTGGCGCCGCACAGGGTCGAGGCGTTTTCGCGGCACCTGGCCGGCGAGCTCGGCGGAAGCGGCGTGCGTAGCGTGTGCGTTCGCTCGCACGCCATTCCGCAGACGCTGCTGCGGGGCTCGCACGCGGCGGGGGTGTTCGCCACCGAGGCGCGGCTACAGGGACTCACGGTGGAGCAAATGCTGGAGGGCGCCGCGACCGGCACCGTGCTGAAGCGCCTGTCCACGCTGGATGATCTGGCCGCCACCCTCGTGTTCCTGGCCTCCGATGGCGCGGCCGCCATCTCGGGGGTGGTGGTGAACATGAGCAGGCTGGTGCTGGACTGACGGCGATCACTCCTCCGCGAGCGGCTTGATCCAGAACGACATCGGCTTCGCCGACTCGCTGTCCTCGTCGAGGTCGCGCCAGCGGTACTCGGTGTGCAGCTCCGGGTGGTGACGGTAGCCACGCCGCGCCCAGAAGGCGTCGAGGGGCTGGTAGTCGGCCGGTCTGCGAGGGTGGTCGACGGGCCGCTGCACCGCGCAGAAGGCGCACCAACCGAAGCGCCCGAGGCGACGTGCGTGCGCCTCGCGCTCCTCGAAGAAGCGCACGCCGAGGCCAGTGCCACGGTACGCGGGGAGCAGCACGGACTCGGCGTAGTAGAAGATGCGCTCCACGTCCCAGCCCGCGTCGAGGAACGGCCGCTGGAAAGCCTCGGTCTCGTCGGCCAACGGAAGCGCGGTGGAGGCGCCCACCACCTGGTCTCCGTCGCGCACCAGCACGCACAAGCTGTCCGCGCTTCGCACGTAGGTGGACAGGTAGTCGGCCTCGTACTCCACGGTGCCGTCGTACAAGTAGGGGAAGTCGCGGAACACCGCGATGCGGAGCCGCGCCACCTCGTCGATGTGCGGCTCGATGTCGCGCCCATGCAGCAATTCGATGACCATGCGAGGGGCTGAATCTATCATGCGTCGCATGACCACCACCGCGCTCGTCACGGCGTACTACGCCGCGTTCAACGCCCACGACATGCCTGCCTTCTTGGCGCTGCTGGCCGACGACGTGGTGCACGACATCAACCAGGGGCCGCGCCAGGTGGGGAAGGCGGCGTTCGCGGCCTTCATGCTGAAGATGAACCGCTGCTATCGCGAGCAACTGGCAGACATCGTGGTGATGCAGTCCCCCGACGGCACCCGCGCGGCGGCCGAGTTCGTGGTGCACGGCGAGTACCTCGCCACCGACGAGGGCCTGCCCGAAGCCACCGGGCAGACCTACACGCTCCCGGCGGGCGCGTTCTTCGAGGTCGTGGGCGGTCGCATCGCGCGCGTGAGCAACTACTACAATCTGCCCGACTGGCTGGCCCAAGTGACGCGCTAGGCGTGCGATACACCGAGCTCCTTCGCCAGCCAGGGCGCGGTGCGGCTGCCCCTCTGCCGCGCCGCCACCTGCGGCGGATCGCGAGCGACCAAGCGCCCACCTTCGTCACCGGCACCGGGGCCGAGGTCCACCACCCAGTCGCAGGCCGCCACCAGCGACATGTCGTGCTCCACCACCAGCACCGAGTTGCCGGCGTCCACCAGGCGCTGCAGCTGCGCGAGCAGGCGCTCCTCCCTCCACGGGTTGCCCGCGAGCCGGACGGCGCGCAGGAATCGGTCGTCGGTGCCGAGCGCGCAGTCGGTCCAGACCACCAGCGGCGGGGCAGCAGCCAACGTCAAGATGTTGGCGCCACATTGGCTAGTGGCGATGGGATGCCCTAGGCGTCGGATCCGTCGTGTTCCACCCGCGCCCAGCATCACGAGTTGGGATGGGGTCCGCATCGGCCGTCCACACAGGCGCAGCCACCCAGACCCAGTCGGTCCCTGCTGTGGCCTCGGTCACCTCCGGTCGGGCCTCGGCCCCTCGCCGAACGGCGCCCTGCGGTGCGGTGGAGGACGCGCCGCAGCCCGTGAGGCCACACGTCAACAGCGCTGCCACCAGCAGGGAGAATGCCGACTCGACGCTGGCCTCACGTGCAGGGGAAAGCATGGTGGAGGCTACGATGCGCCCATCTGCAGCACCATATGAGACAAGTACAGGCGGTCCGCGTGAACCGTGAAATACATCCGCAAACTGTCGTAGTTCCTGATCAGCAGATCCACGTCGGGAGGCCGCGCGGCATGACCGCCTGGCTCCGGCATCCTGGCGATGTACTCCGGGTACTCGGCCTCCATGAGCAACCGTGAATCCGACTCGCGGTTGTGGAAGGCGACCGCGTAGGACTCCGGCAACTCACCTTCGGCGTCCGGGTAGGTCATTCGCGGGATTCCCCACTCGAGGAGCCGTCGCGCGTGCGAGGGCCAAGCGTCGACGAACTCCCCGGTCGTCCAGAATCCATGCCGTGCATCGACCGTGTCCCTGTCCTGAAAGACGGTGATGCTCGGCCGGGGCGTCGCGCCCTCGTCGATCCAGATGGTCAGCCCGTGGACCGGATGTGACATGGACCGCAGCGACTCCCACGGGTGGCCCTGATAGCCGGATAGACTGCGAAGCACCTCGCCTGCCATGTCGACAGCGCGAACGCGAACAGCGCCATCGTCGACGAGCGATGACGGACCGGCGCTCGACCCGTTGTCGGATGCCACCACATGGCTTCGTCCGGCGCACGAAGCCACGGTTGCGCACAGCAGGAAGAGGCACGCGAGCCTCGGTGTCACATCCCCTGCCACTCGTCACTCCCGCGTGATGACCGTCAGCTTCCCGTCCGCGTACTGCTGGCGCAGCACCTTCTTGTCGAACTTGCCCACGCTCGTCTTGGGCACTTCCGCGATGAACGCATACCGCTCGGGCAGCCACCACTTGGCCACCTTGTCGCCGAGGAAGTCGTGGATGGCCTGGTCGGTGAGCGTCGCCCCGGGCTTCGGCACCACGCAGGCGAGCGGGCGCTCTTCCCACTTCGCGTCGGGCACGCCCACCACGGCGGCCTCGAGCACGCTGGGGTGCGCCATGATGGCGTTCTCGAGCTCCACGGAGCTGATCCACTCACCGCCTGACTTGATCACGTCCTTGGCGCGGTCGGTGATCTGGCAGTAGCCGCGCGGGTCCACGTAGCCCACGTCGCCGGTGCGCAGCCAGCCGTCCTGGAACTTGCTGGGCTCGCCCACGCCATCTTCCACGCCGTAGTAGCTGGCGGTGACCCACGGGCCGCGCACCTGGATCTCGCCCACGGACGAGCCATCCCACGGAAGGATGCTGCCGTCGTCGGCCACGATGCGCATCTCCACACACGCGGACACACGCCCGGTGCGGTTGCGGTAGGTCCACTGCTGGTCCGGAGTGGCCTGCTTGGGCGCATAAGACACGGCGCCGAGCGGGCTGGTCTCGGTCATGCCCCACGCCTGGATGATGGTCACGCCGTGCTTCTCCTGGAAGCCGCGCATCAGCGACTCGGGCACGGCGCTGCCGCCACACAGCACCAGACGCAGCGAGCTGAGGTCCACGGGCTTGCCCTCGCAGTGGTGGAGCATGCCCGTCCAGATGCTGGGCACCGCGCCCGCGAACGTGGGGCGCTCCTTCTCGATCATGGCCACCAGCGGCTCGGGTTGCAGCAGCGGGCCGGGCATGAGGAAGTCGGCTCCCACCATCCACGCGGCATAGGGGATGCCCCACGCGTTGGCGTGGAACATAGGCACCACCGGCAGCACCATGTCGCGCTCGCTGAGGCCCGCCGTGGCGCCGCTGGCGAGGCCCAGCGCGTGCAAGTAGGTGGAGCGGTGGCTGTAGACCACGCCCTTCGGGTTGCCGGTGGTGCCGCTGGTGTAGGCCATGGCCGCGGGGGCGCGCTCGTCGAGATCCGGCCAGGCGTAGTCGCCCTCATCGAGGCTCATGGCGATGAGGTCCTCGTAGCGGTGCAGCTGCGCGTTGGGCGCGGCGCTCAGGCAGGACGCATCGCCCTTTCCGATGACCACGATGTGCTGAACCGTGTCGAGCTCGTGCACCACCTTGGCGAGCAACGGCAGCAGCGTGTCGTTGATGAGGATGACCTTGTCCTCGGCGTGCGTGATCACGTAGCTGAGCTGGTCGGGGAACAGGCGGATGTTGAGCGTGTGCAGCACCGCCCCCATGCCCGAGATGGCGAAGTACGCCTCGAGGTGCGCCTGGTCGTTCCAGCAGAACGTGCCCACGCGGTCCTCACGGCCCACGCCCAGCTTGCCGAGCGCGTGCGCGAGCGCTGCCGTGCGACGGCCCACCTCGGCAAAGGTGGCCTCGTGGCGGCCCCCGGGAGACATGGTGATGACGCGGCTCTCGCCGTAGATCCGGCGCCCGTGCTCGAAGATCCCGGAGATGAGCAGCGGCCGCTCTTGCATGGTGCTGAAGGTCATAGCGCGGGAGGATAAACCAAGGCCCCGCGAAGACGCGACGCCGTTGTGCTACTCGTCCCCCGGCTCGCCGCGACGCCCCATGCCCATCCTCCAAACGCCCTTCGCCCGGGTCGAGCTGCTCCGCCAGCCCGAGATCCCCAACGAGACTCTGCAGGCCTTCGACGCCGCCGACGAGCATCTCCTCGGCCACGTGCATGCGCTGGGGTTGAGCGTCGATGCCCACGTGTTGGTGCTGAACGACAGCTTCGGCGCCCTCGGCACCAGCCTTGCGGCCCACTGCCACGTGACCAGCAGCGGGGACTCGCACCTGGGCCACATGGCCCTGCTGCGGAACCTGGCGCTCAACGGCCAGCGCGAGGACAGCGTGCGCTTCATTCCCGCCCATGAGGTGGCGCGAGGGCCGTTCGACTGGGTGTTCATTCGTGTTCCCAAGACCCTGGCCCTGCTGGAGGAGCAGCTGATCCGCTTGCACGGTGAGCTGGCTCCCGGCGCCCAGGTCATCGCGGCGGGCATGATCAAGCACCTCCCGCGCGCTGCCGGAGAGCTGCTCGAGCGCTACATCGGGCCGGTGCAGGCCTCGCTGGCGGTCAAGAAGTCTCGCCTGCTGTGGGCCACTCCCGAGAGCAAGCCTGTCCCGACCTCGCCCTACCCGAGCCGCTACCGCATGGAGCAGCCGCCGATCACGCTCCTCAACCACGCCAACGTGTTCTGTCGCGAGGGCCTCGACATCGGCACGCGGGCGTTCCTCCCGCACCTGCCAGAGGGCCTGGGCGAGCGGCGCGTGGCCGACCTCGGCTGCGGAAACGGCGTGCTCGGCATCGCCTGTGCCCTCGCCAACCCGCAGGCGCAGCTGACGCTCGTGGACGAGTCCTACATGGCGGTGCAGTCCGCGAGAGAGAACTGGCAAGCGGCGCTCGGCGACCGCCCGGTGACCCTGCGCGTCGACGATGGGTTGGCTGGCCAGGCACCGGGTTCGCTGGAGCTGGTGCTGTGCAACCCCCCCTTCCACCAGCAACAGGTGGTGGGCGACTTGCTCGCCTGGCGCATGTTCCAACAGGCCCGCGCAGCGCTGGTGCGCGGCGGCGAGCTGTGGATCGTGGGCAACCGACACCTGGGCTACCACGCGAAGCTGAGCCGGCTGTTCCGCTCGGTGCAGCAGGTGGCGGCCACTCCCAAGTTCGTGGTGCTGAAAGCCACGAAGTAGCGCAGCGCTCCGGGCACGAAAGGCCCGGCGCGGCTTGCACAGCGGGCGGGCGGCCCTACCCTCTGCGCCATGCCAAGCCTCGTCGACGCCCTCAACGATCCCTCGAAGAAGCCCACCATCGTCGAAGACTGCCTCGCGCTGATCGACGCCGAGGTGAAGACCAAGAACCTGTTCATCAAGGCGGGCTACAAGACCGTCAGCGGCATCAAGCCCGGGTTCATCCGCAACGTGGTGAACGACCTGCTGCCCGAGTTCGCGGGCGCGCTCGAGCCCATGCACCAGGAGGCGGTCAGCGCCGGTAAGGACGTGGTGGCCCACTTCAGCAGCAACGCGGGCCGCGCGGCCGATGCCATGCTGTCCATCACGGACAAGAAGGCGGAGCGCAGCACCAACGGCGTGGTCAAGAAGGCTTATGGCAGCCTGCGCGGGATGGCGAAGAGCAACGTGGAGTCGGCCATTCCGGCGCTCGCGCGGCTAATCACCAAGCACGCCAGCTGAGCCTGACCCCAGCGAGGCACTGAGACGGCGCGACACAGCGCGAGCGGTGTTGTCGGACCGGGAGGTTCATCGCCACCACTTGACCCTGCGCTCATCGGGGCCTAGCGTCGCGCGATGAAGTCGCTGATGGGGGTTCTCGGTTTCGTCTCGTTGATGGTGTGCGGTGACTCGGGCGGGGTGGCCGGACCACCGGGTCCCCAAGGGCCTGTCGGTCCCCAGGGACCTCCCGGCGTGGCTGGTCCCGCCGGTCCCGCTGGTGTGGAGGGGCCGGCAGGCGTCGACGGAATCGACGGGATGATCGGTCCGCAAGGCCCCGTCGGGCCAGCGGGTCCTGCAGGAGCGCCAGGTGCCCAAGGGCCCGAGGGCCCGCCAGGTTCCGGCGCTGTGTTCTCGCTCGCGCACCAAGCCTCTCCGCTTCCGACGCGTGGGTTCACACCCACCAACGGAGCTCCGGCTTTCTTGGGCAACACGGCGACGCTCGTGTTCGGTGGATCCAGTGTCGCCACGGTCTCGGCGACCGTCGGATTCGCCAGCGACAGGGGTGGGGAGTTCGAACTCTCGATCTGCACCAAGAACGGGAGCGCCCCTCCTGCCATGGTGATGCTCGGCAACGCGCCGCTCGTGATGAGCACGTTCTACGATGACGAGCGCGAGAACATCGTCATCTCGGGCATCGTCCCTGCGGGGCAAGCCGGAACCGGGGCGCGTCAGGTCGGAGTCTGCGTCCGGGGCCTGGAGCCCGGCTCGATCTACGACTACTACGGCGTGAACGGTTCCATCCTGTTCGTCGAGTGATCCGTCGAGGCCCGCGAGTCGTTCACCACGTGGGCCTGCGGATGACGTAAGCGTCGCCGCTTCCTGCCGCGGCCTGGTCGGGCAGAACACCGAACGTCTCGCCTGCGACGAGCAGGTCACCGCCCACCAGCGCGCCGCTCGTGGTGTAGTCGGATTGAGCCGTACCGAACTGACGGGCCCCGATGAGCTGGCCGCTGGCGCTGTGCCGCGTCACGACGATGTCGTGCTGGCCCACCGCCATGTGTCCGCTCACGACGCCATTGGAGACCCTTCCAGGGAGATAGATCTGACCGTCGCTGCGGATGAGCACCGCGGCGACGTCGTCGTTCCCGCTCGTGCCGAACTGCCGGGTCCAGAGTACGCCACCGTCGGTATCGTACGCGCGCAGGATGAGGTCGAAGCTGCCGAGCGCCGTGTATCCGGGGAAGGCGCTGTTCGTCGAGCCCGCGAGGATGACGTCATCGTTCGCGTTGAAGGCGAGCGCGAGTACGTCGTCGTAACCGCTCGTACCGAACTGCCGTGTCCAGAGGATGTTGCCGTCCGAATCGTACTTCCTCACGAACGCGTCGTTGCCGCCGGACGAGGTCTGCCCCGGGAGCGTGGCGTCCTCGGCCCGGCCCGCAACGAACACGTCGCCACTGGCGTCCGCGCCCAGCGCGTAGGGATAGAGCGCTCCGGAGCCCACCCCGAACTGCAGCACCCAGAGGCGGGTGCCGCTCGAGTCGTACTTCGCGATGAAGATGTCGTTGAATCCCACGAGTGAGTAGGTCGGGAAGGCTCCCCCTGTCCGGCCGGCCACGATGATGTTGTCGTCTTCGTCGACGGCCAAGGTTGCGATGCTGTCGAACCCGCTCGTGCCGAACTGCCGGGTCCAGAGGACGCTGCCGTCCGTGTCGTACTTGCGGATGAAGGCGTCGGCGCTGCCCTCGGATGTCTGTCCTGGGAGGGCTTCTCCCGCCATCCCCGCCACGATGATGTGCCCCGCTCCATCGGAGGCGACGCCCGCTACTCGGTCGTCCGCGCTGGACCCGAACTGCTCCGTCCAGACGATGCTGCCAGCCGCGTCATAGCTGCGAACGAAGGCGTCGGTGAGTCCGGCGGAAACCTGCCCAGGCAGCGCTCCCTGCGTTTCACCCACCACGACGATCGCGTCGGTGCCAACCGCTGCCACACCCTTGGCCGTGTCGGACTCGGTGGTGCCGAACTGTCGGGTCCAGGTCATCACCGAAGCCAAGGTGGCGCACACACGATTCTGCACGCTGCTGGGCGCGGTGGCCTCCAGCTCCCCAGCTGCGCATTCGGCAAACGCGCTGCATGACGTGGTGTTGGGGTTGGCGGTGAACGTCCCCGCAGCACAAGCGGTGCACACGCGGTCGAGCGAAGGACTCGGAGTGGTCGCCGAGGTGCCCGCCGCGCAGTCACCCCAAGCCGTACAGCTTGCCGCGTTGAGGGTGGCGCTGAAGTGTCCCGGCTCGCACATCTGACAGCCGCGGTCGCGCGTCGCGCTCGGAAGAGCGCTGACGTACTGGCCGGCGGCACAGGTCACACCCCAACTCGTGCAGACGGTGGCGTTCGGCGTGGTGCTGTAGGTGCCGTTCGCGCACATGACGCACGTGCGGTCGTGGGTGGCGTCGCCCTCGTTCATGACGGACTCCCCCGCGACGCAGCTCGAGCGAGACACGCACACCGTGCCCGCGTCAGCGTCGTGGTCCCAGTCGGTGGTGACGCAGGGCTGCCGCGGGGCAGGGCCACCGGGGCAATAGGCGCCGGGCTCGCACGCTTCGCAGGTGGGGCCGGAGATGGCGGTGGCTGGTGCGGTCTGGAGCGTGCCGGGGTCGCACGGCGGCCAGCACGTGGATGGGTCGTAGCCCTCGTCCGTGCGACCGTCGCAGTTGTTGTCGGTCTGGTCGCACGCCTCGGTGGCGCTCGGGTTGATGTCGATGCGCAGGTCATTGCAGTCGTCGCCGCACACAAGGTCACCGTTCGCGGCCTGGTTGCAGCATGCGGCCGCCACGAAACCGTCGCCGTCCACGTCGGTGCCGCCGAGGGTGGACGGATCGCAGTCCTCGTCGAGGTCGTCCACGTCACAGACCTCGGCATTGCCCGGGAAGCGGTTCTCGTTGTCGTCATCACAGTCGGACCCACCGCAGGCCACGCTGTCGATGCCGTCCCCGTCGCGGTCCGGGTCGTCGCAGTCGCCGCTGTCCAAGGTGCTCGTGTCGGGCGCGTCGACAGATGCATCGGATCCAGCGTCGTCCATCGAAGGCGTGCCGCCGCACCCCGAGACGAAGACAGCGAGCACGAGGAGATGACTGAGACGCTGCCCTTGCACCATTCCGAAATACTACGCAGACGGTGCGCGAATTGCTTCCCTGGAATAGCCGCAACTGAGCGCTGCGCCGGGGCGAACGGCCCATTGCGCCGCAGGGGCGGACAGGTAAGCTGAACGCCCCCGCAGCGTGATTCATCCCCCCGATGGGCCAGCACTCCCCTAGCGTCCACAAGTACCAACCAGGCGATGTCCTGCTCGAGCGCTACCAGCTCGAGCGCCAGCTCGCCGTGGGAGGCATGGGGGAGCTGTGGCGCGCGGTGAACCTGGCGCTCGAGCAACCCGTGGCCGTGAAGCTGCTGCGCAGCGCGGCGAGGAACCCCGCCGGAGCGGCCCGGCTGCTCCGTGAGGCGCGCGTGGCCGCCCGGCTGCAGCACCGCGCCATCATCCGCGTGTTCGACGCCGGCACCACCGCCACCAACGACCCGTTCCTGGTCATGGAGCTGCTCGAGGGCGAAGACGCCGGCACCCTCCTGGAAGACGGTGGTCCGCTCGATGCCGTGCGCGCCGTGCAGCTCATGATCCCGGTGCTCTCGGGGTTGGCCGTGGCGCACGCGCAGGGCGTGGTGCACCGCGACCTGAAGCCCGACAACATCTTTCTGGCGCGCCTCAGCGACGGCACCGTGCAGCCCAAGCTCATCGACTTCGGTGTGGCGCACGTGTCCACACAGCTGGCCGCCAGCAAGCTCACCACGGCGGGCATGCTGCTGGGCACGCCCGAGTACATGGCCCCCGAGCAGATCGAGTGCCGCGAGGACATCGACGCGCGCGCCGACGTCTGGGCGGTGGGCATCACCCTCTATCAGCTCGTCGCCGGCGCCGTGCCCTTCACCGGAGAGACCCTGCTCCAGATCTTCGACGCCGTGATGGAGGCCCACGTGCCGTTCCCCACGCGCGCGCGCGGCCTCGATGGCGGCCTGTGGTCCATCCTCACGGACTGCCTGCGCCGCGATCGAGACGAGCGCTTCGCCTCGGTGGAAGAGGTGGAGCGCGCGCTGACCGCCTGGCTCGCCAAGCGCGGGGTCACCGAGGACTACGCGCGCCACAGCTTGGTGACTGCAGCAGCGGTCCGTCCGTCCACGCTCGTGCCCACGCTCGCACCCCCGCCTCCTCGTGCGGAGAGCGAGGCACGCCCCGCCGGTGCCACCCTCGACCGCGCCATCTTTTCAGTGCTGGAGAAGAAGCCCTCGTGATCGACCTCGTCCCTCCCTCATCCTCTGCGGCCACGCTGCTCCCGTTCGATCCCTTCACCGTGGACGAGCGCTCCGAGGCCGAGCTGGACGAGCTCCCCTTCGGCATCATCTGCCTGGACGAGGAGGGCACCATCCTGCGCTACAACCTGGCCGAGGCTCGGCTGGCCCGGCTCGACCGCAATCAGGTGGTGGGCAAGAACTTCTTCGCGCGCGTGGCCCCGTGCACGGCCGGCCCGGGGTTCGAGGGCCGCTTCCGCGAGTTCGCGAGGGCGAGCGGGGGGCAAGACGTGCTCCGCTTCGACTACCTCTTCGACTTCAAATTCGGGGCCCAAGAGGTGGGCATCGAGATCGTGCGGGCGCCCTCCGGCGACCGGTTCTACCTGTTCGTGAACCGGCGCAAGTTCTTCGAGGCGCGCCGCGACCTGCCCGAGGGGTTTGCCGCTCCGCTCCAGCGCGAGCTGGCACCCAACGAGCAAGCCGAGGGCGTGCGGCGCGACGACGTGGACCGTCGCGTGCTGGAGGTGCCCTGGTCGTTCTTGTCGGCGCTGCGCACCACCTGCGACCAGGTGGCGCCGGAGGGCTGGCCGCTCTTCTGCACCGCGTGGGGCACCCAGTGGGGCCGGTCCGTCGCGGTGGATCTCGAGACGGAAGCGCTCGAGGCGTTCCAGCTGTCCATCCGCGAGGTGCCGCTCCGCACCGCCATGGAGATGCTCTCGCGCGGCATGGCGCGGCAGGGCTGGGGCGCCCTGCGCATCGACTTCTCGTACACGCCACAGTCGGCCTTCGTGGCCCACCTCGACCGCTCGGCGGTGGCCGAGGCAGCGGCCCGCAGCAAGACCATGCGCTGCCACATGGTGTCCGGGATGCTCGGCGCGGTGTTCACCCACATCGCCAGCCGCCGCGTGGTGGCGCGCGAGGTCACCTGCAAGGCGCGCGGCGACGCGAGCTGCACCTTCGTGGTGGTGCCCGACAGCCGCCGCAGCGCCCTCGAGAGCGCCATCCAGGCGGGCCTGACCGACGTGGGCACGGTGGTGCGCAGCCTGAAGCGCGAGAGCCTCCGTGGCTGAGCCGAGCCACGCCGTGGTGACGGGCCTCGCGGCGCAAGACGCCGAGCGCAGCGCCGGCGAGTTCTTCGAGGCCTTCGTGGACGACACCGAGGTGCTGGACCTCACCGCGCTCCCCGCGGGAGAGGCGTTCGACCTGCTGTTCGAGGACGACGAGCTTCCCTGAGGTCATGGAGGCCGGGCCATCCCAACCTCGAGTTGTCAGGAGTCCCTTATTTCAAGGCACATTGGCACCCCGGACGGAAGTGTTTCAACCCGGGGTGCCCAATTGCCTTGTTTCAAGCCAGCGCAGGCTCAGCCCGCGAAGACCTCGTCGATCAGCATGCGCTGCTCGATCTTGTGCGCCCCGCTCGACCCCGTGGCCGGGCTGGCGCTCTCGGGCCGCGCGATGCAGCGCAGCGGCAGGCGGTTCTCCACGATCTCGGGCATGCGCGCGCGGATGAAGTACCAGGCGCCCATGTTCCAGGGCTCTTCCTGCACCCACACCAGGTCCGTTCCGTCGGCGTAAGGCGAGAGGGCCGCGCGGATCTCGGCGGGGTCGAGAGGGTAGAGCTGCTCCATGCGCACGATGGCCACGTGGTCGGCCTTCTTCAGCTCGCGCTCCTCTTCCAGGTCGAAGTACACCTTGCCGCTGCACAGCACCACGCGCTTCACCTGCGCGGGGTCCTTGGGCGCACCGTCGACGGTGGTCTTGCTGTCCAGCAGCAGGCGCTCGAACTTGCCGGTGGCCAGCTCGTCCAGCGTGCTCACTGCGCGCTTGTGACGCAGCAGGCTCTTGGGCGTCATGATGATGAGCGGCTTGCGCCACTTGCGCAGCACCTGACGGCGCAGCACGTGGAAGATCTGCGCGGGCGTGGTCAGGTTGACCACCTGCATGTTGTCCTCGGCGCACAGCATGAGGAAGCGCTCGAGGCGCGCGCTGCTGTGCTCGGGGCCTTGGCCCTCGAAGCCGTGCGGCAGCGCCATGACGAGGCCGCTCAAGCGGTGCCACTTGTCCTCGGACGACGAGATGAACTGGTCGATGATGACCTGCGCGGTGTTTACGAAGTCGCCGAACTGGGCCTCCCACATGACCAGCGCTTCGGGCGTGTCGAGCGAGTAGCCCCACTCGAAGCCCACCACGCCGGCCTCGCTGAGCGGGCTGTCCACGATCTCGAGCCGCGCCTGGTCCTTGGTGAGGTGCCCGAGGCGCGTGTAGCGGGTGCCGGTGACCGAGTCGAAGATGACGGCGTGGCGGTGGCTGAACGTGCCGCGGCGCACGTCTTGACCGGTGAGGCGGCAGGGGGTGCCCTCCACCAGCAGCGTGGCGAGCGCGAGATTCTCGGCGGTGCCCCAGTCCACCTCGACGCCCGTCTTCATGATCTCGCGCTGCTTGTCGAGCACGAAGCGCTGCAAGCGCGGGTGCGGCGTGAAGCCCTCGGGCAGCGTGGTGAGCTTGTCGATGAGCTCCACCAGCTTCTCGCGCGGGTAGCCCGTGTTGGCGCGCGGCGTGTCGGCGTCGCGGCCACCGATGTATTCACCCCACACGCCCAGCATGGCCGAGGGCTTGAGCGCGAAGCTGCCGCGGCGCGCCTCTTCGAGCGCGGTGTCCAGGAACGCGCGCCGGCGGTTCTCGATGTCCTCGGCCTGCTGCCGGGAGATCTTGCCGAGCTCCACCAGCTTCTCGATGTAGACCTGACGCACGGTGCGCTTCTGGTCGATGGCGGCGTACATGAGCGGCTGCGTGAAGCGCGGCTCGTCGCCCTCGTTGTGCCCGTACTTGCGGTAGCAGTAGAGGTCCACCACCACGTCGCGCCCGAAGCGCTGGCGGTACTCGGCCGCCAGGTGCGCCACCTGCGCCACGGCCTCCGGGTCTTCGCCGTTCACGTGGAACACGGGGCAGCGCAGCATGCGCGTGATGTCCGTGCAGTAGCGTGTGGAGCGGGCGTCTTCGGGGTTGGTGGTGAAGCCCACCTGGTTGTTGATGATGACGTGCACGGTGCCGCCTGTGCGGTACCCGCCGATCTCGCTGAGGTTGAGCGTCTCGGCCACCACGCCCTGTCCGATGAAGGCGCTGTCTCCATGGATGAGCAGCGGCAGCACGCGCGCGCGGGTCTTGTCGCCCTTGCGGTCCTGCTTGGCGCGCACGCGCCCCTCCACCACCGGGTTCACCCACTCGAGGTGGCTCGGGTTGAACGCCAGCGTCATGTGCAGCTCGCGCCCGCTCGCGGTCTTGCGGTCGGTGGAGAAGCCCATGTGGTACTTCACGTCGCCGCGACCCATGTTGCTGCGCGGGTCCTTGTCCTCGAAGCCGGCGAAGATGTCGCGCACGTCCATCTCGAGGATGTTGACCATCACGTTCAGGCGGCCGCGGTGGGCCATGCCGATGACGATCTCGTCCACCCCGTGGTCGGCCCCACGCTCGATGAGCAGGTCCAGCAGTGGGATGACGCTCTCACCACCCTCGAGCGAGAAGCGCTTGGCGCCGATGTACTTCGTGTGCAGGAACTGCTCGAAGATCTCGGCGTCCGTCAGCTTCGTGAGGATGTGGACCTGGTCCTTCACATCCAGCTGCGTGTGGTTGTTGGTGGACTCCATCTGGTCCTGGAGCCAGTCACGCGCCTCTTTGTCCTCGAGGAACGTGTACTCCACGCCGATGGTGCGCGTGTACGTCTCGCGCAGGCGCTCCACGATCTCGCCCAGCGTGGCCGTGGGCGGCCCCGTCAGGTCGTCCGTGGAGAAAACGGTGGCGGGGTCGATGGTGTCGAGGCCATAGCGCTCGAGCGCCAGCTCGGTGGGCGGCAGGTCGCCGAGGCCCAGCGGGTCCATCTTGGCGTAGAGGTGGCCACGCACGCGGTAGGCGTTGATGAGCGCGGAGAGGCGCGCCTGCAGGTGCGTGGCGGCCAGCATCTCGCTGGTGGGCGGGAAGGACGGGCGCCCCGGCACGTGCTCGAACGGCACGTTCTCGGAGTCCGGCGGGAAGAAGACGGAGGGCGAGGCGGCGCCTGGCAAGGCCCCCTCACGCGGCAGCCGCTGCTCCCCGTTGCTGGCCATCCGCGACGGTGCGGCGGGCACCAGCTCGGGGGGCGCGGCCAGGGTGCCGGCGCTGGTCAGCTGCGGCCAGTCCGCCTGCGGGAGCCGGTCGAAGTACTCGCGCCACGCCGGCTCGACGGCGGTGGGATTGCTCATCCACGCGAGGAACATCTCCTCGACGAGGCCTTGGTTGACTCCAAAATCGGACATCGCTCGCCTTGTTCTCGGCCCCTACGGACGGGGCCCGCAGGAGCGTATCAGCAGCATGGGGGTTGGGGCCACCGCGTTGGCGCGGCGGCACGGGGACTACGACTCGTGCGGAGCGTCGGCCTCGGCCGTGGGGTCGGCTGGCGCTTCTGACGGAGGCTCTGCGGGCTGACGTCCGCGTCGCACGCGCTCACCCACCACGGCCAGGACCAGGATGCCCACGATGATGCCCAGCGAGAGCAGGTTCGGGACGTGCACCCAGTTGTGCAGGATCATCTTGAGGCCGATGAACACCAGGATGGCGGCCAGCGCATAGGCCAGCACTTCGAACTCGGCCAGCATGCCCTCGAGCATGAAGAAGAGCGCGCGCAGCCCGAGGATGGCGAAGATGTTCGAGGTGAACACGATGAACGGCTCGGTGGTGACGGCCAGCACGGCGGGCACCGAGTCGAGCGCGAACGCCACGTCGGTCCACTCGACGACCACGAGCGTGAGCGCCAGCGTGGTGAACGCGAACTTGCCGCCCTCGCGCGTGGTGAAGTGGCCATTGTGCGGCCCACCGCGCAGCGGCATGACCCGGCTGGCCATGCGGAAGATGAGGGTCTTCTCGGGGTCCACGTCGTCGTCGTCGCCGCGCACACTGGAGATGCCCTGCCAGATGAGCCAGGCGCCGAAGAAGTAGAAGATCCAGTCGAACTGCTCGATGAGCCAGATGCCGCCGAAGATCATGATGGCGCGCATGACGAGGGCACCGACGATGCCCCAGAAGAGCACGCGGTGGCGGTATTGGCGCGCCACCCCGAAGCGGTCGAACACCATCGCGATGACGAAGATGTTGTCGATGCTGAGCGACTTCTCGAGCACGTAGCCCGTGAGGTAGAGCGTGAGCGCCTCGACACCGTCTGGGACGCTGGGGTCGTGTTGGGCGAGCTGGATGCCGAACCAGTGTTGGTCGTAGATGAGGTAGACGATGCCGCCGAAGCTGACGCCGATGGTGATCCACAGCGCGGTCCAGCGCGACGCCTCCTTGAACCCGATGACGTGGTCCTTGCGGTTCAGGACGCCGAGGTCGAGCGCCAAGAGCGCCACGACGAGAACGAAGAATGCTGACCAGACGTAGATCATGGGGTGTGGTTCGGGCAGGGCCGGAAGGGGCGGAGGATATCAGCCAAACCGGCAACACGCCCGAAGACGTTTCATGCCTTCGAGCGCCCCGGCGGGGGGGGGGCTACTTCTTGGCGCCGAGGCGCTGCTGCACGAGACGCAGGCTGCGCGCGGCGTCCGTGAGGTTTCCGTCGAACGAGATGGCGCGCTTGAACGACTTCTCGGCGGCTTCGAACTCCTCGTCGATGAGGGCGAGGCGGCCTGCGATGTAGTGTGCGAACGCCATGCGCCGGTCCGCGCGCAAGCAGTCCATCATGCGGATCTCGACGCTCTCGCGCTGCTCGGCCACGCTCGCAGAGTCGGCGGTGAGGAAGCGCGCCCAGGCCACGTAGAGGCCGTACTCGTCCGAGGGGTGCCCTGCATAGGCCGTCTCGAACTGCTGTCGCGCGGCGGCCGTGCGCCCCTGCTCGAGGTCCACGCGGCCGCGCTGAAAGTACGTCTCGGCCTCGACCCGTGGGTCTCCCGTGGACGGGCGCGGTGCTGCGGGGGCCGCGACCTTCTGCCGCTCTCGCAGCGCCGCGATGGCGTCGACCGCTCCCGCCCGCGAAGGGGCCGCAGGCCGCGCCCCGCCCGAGGCGCCCGCGAGCCCCTTGAGCACACGGGCGCGCGCGCTGGCTAGCTCGGTAGCGATGGCCTTCGAGCTGGGGGTCAGGGGCTCCGAGGACGCCCGCTCGATGGGGGCCACCTCCGGCTCCGGAGCCGCGAAGGCCGGGGGCCGCAGCGAAGGGAGGGTCCGATCGACGAGGTCCTCTTCGAGCGGGCGCTCGAGGGGCGGGCGCTCGCTGAGGGGTCGATCGGCCTCCACCGTTCGTGGCTCGACGTCTTCCACCAGCCCTGCGAGCCACAGCAGCAGCGCCACACGCATGGACGCCGCGGTCGGCGGCTCCCCCAGCAGGTCGGCGAGCCGCGTGGGCTCCTTGAGCCGACGCACCACCTGCAGGTCGTCGCGCGTGAACGCGAAGCGCGCGCTCCCCAGGTCGGCAGGGTTGCGTAGGCGCCAGCGGCGCTCGAGGGAGAGCATCAGCAGCGGGTACAGGCGCTCCTCGTCGTAGAACGCGTGCAGTCCGGCCAAGATGGCAGGCCCAATCTCCACGGGGAAGCGCGGGACACGCCCAGTGTAGGAGCTGCCCTCGTCGAAGTAGCGGGCGGAGCGCTCGTGCTGGAGGCTGCCCAGCAGGCGGCTCCGCACCTGCCGCACGAGGCCCTCGGTGACCTGCTGGGGGGACAAGTACCCGAGGCGAATGGCCACCTCGCCGAAGCGCATCTCTTCGTGCTCGACCAGCGCGTCGGTCATCTGCTGCAGCACCTCGACGTACTGCTCGCGCGTCAGCGTGCCCTCGCGCGTCAGCACGCGTCCGAGCGTGTCGCTCAGCGTGCCGCCCTCGGCATAGACCAGCTGCCCCTCCACGAAGTAGAGCAGCGTGTGCACGCCCTCGCTGGCCACCTCGAGCTGGCCGGTCGCCGCACGACCCTCCAGGATCAGGAGGTCACGAATGAGGTCAGGGCCTTGATCCACAGTGCTGAGCTAGCGCGAAGCCAGAGGTAATTGCAACTGGACTGATCCAGAATTGCTGTATTCTTCTGCCCCGAGTGCATCCATGGCGGCTGTCAGCGCGCTCTGATCGGGGCTGGCCACGAACAAGAACTCCTTGTTGTGGAGGTGGCTGATGGTCCCGACACGCTCTCCCTGCGGGTTGTGTTGACCGATGGTGGCGCCCACGTAGCGCTTCATCTGGGTGGCCACGACGCCCACGTGGCCACGCTCCGCCAGCAGCCCAGCGAGCTCGTCCATGGTCACGAAGCCCTCGTTGCTGAAGGACACCACCAGGTGCCGGGCGCGCGCGTCACGGATGAGAGCAGCGAGCGCGTCGTGGATCTGCTTGCGCGAGTTGAAGGGGGTGTGGCGCTCGCGGCAGTCCACGCGCTTCTGTGCGATGCCGTATGTCTCCGGGGCGTCCCAGCGCACCAGCGTCTCCCAGATGTGATAGTTGCCCAGGTAGCGGTGCTGGTTGTAGGGCGGGTCCAGGTAGGCCACGTCCACCTCGCGGGCGCGCACGGCGTCGATGGCGTCCATCTGCAGGGCCTCACCGCGGCCGGGGAGGATGTCGGGCATGCGCAGCTCGAGGTCGTTGTTGGCGCGCGCCGCCCACTGCTTCAGATACGCCATCTGAACGCCCGTGGTGGAGTCCACGCGGTCCGCGGCCTCCATGAGCGACACGAGGCAAACCGCTTCGATGTCGGGGGCGAGACTCAGGGCTGCGATGCGGTCTCGCATGGCGTCCACGCGCGCGCCGTTCTTCGGGTGGAAGAAGCGCGCCTTCTCGCAGAACGTCTCGGTGAAGTAGCCGGGGCGGGGGGCCACCTGGCGAAGCTCGGCGAGCACGCGCTCCACCTCGCCCCGCACCTCGGTGGCGTCGGCCTGCACATAGCAGCGGCCCAGCGTGGCAGCGTAGGCCAGCTGGTCGTTGGCGATGACCTGCATGCCCTGCGCCTTGAGTGCTCGGCCCACCCGTGAGGTGCCGCTGAAGACGTCCATGACGCGGCCTCCGCCGAGGGCGGTGACAACGGAGACGATGCGCGGCACGAGCAGCCGCTTGGAGCCGATGTACTTGATCAAAGGGATGCGGCCGAGTGGGGAGGAGCAGCCTGCCAAGGGGCCGGGGCAGTTGCAAATGCAATGTTCGTGCAACAACATGGGCAAATGCCACTGCCCGTCGACGACCACGCCCTGCGCGCCAGCATTCGCGGTGCAGGGCTGCGGGCGACGGGTGCGCGCGTGGCGGTGCTGCGGGCCTTGGCGAGCGCGAGCGGGCCGGTCTCGCACGCCGATGTGTGCGCTGCGATCGGGAGCTCCGACTTCGACCGCGCCACGGTGTACCGCAACCTGGTGGACCTGACGCGGGCCAACCTCGCAAGGCGCAGCGACGTGGGCGACCACATCTGGCGCTTCGAAGCGACGGTGAGCGTGGACGGCCACGACGACGTGCACCCGCACTTCGTGTGTATGGAGTGCGGCAACGTGGCCTGCCTGCCCGAGGGGGCCGTGCGCATCGACCGGCGCTTGAGCGCGCTGCCAGCCGCGATGCGCGCTGCTCAGGTGGAGGTGCACGTGCGCGGTCGCTGCGACGGCTGCGCCAGCTAGAAGCGCCTTCCACGTGGACGTTGTCGTGGGCGTTGTCGTCATCGTGGGCGTGGGCCTCGACGGCGACGGCGACGGCGACGAAAACCGGGGCGACCCCCTCGTGGTTCGTCGCCGTCGCCGTCGCCGTCGCCGACAACGCTCACGACAACGACAACGACAACGTTCTGGTGCGGCTTTGGCGCCCGGCGCCGAGTTCCCTTCACTCGACCGAGCGAGTACAACGGCCGCCCATGACCACTGAACCGCGCTTGCCGATGGACGCAGACCTGGGCGGGTGCCTGGTGACGGGAGGGGCGGGGTTCCTCGCAGGGCACATCGTTCGCGCGCTGCTCGCCGAGGGACACACGGTGCGCAGCTTGGACCTGCGCGAGCCCGACATCCGGCACGAGCGCTTCACGCATCAGCGTGGTGACCTGCGGGTGCCGGCCGACGTGCTCCGCGCGTGTGAGGGCGTGGACACGGTGTTCCACACGGCGGCGGTGGTGGACTTCGTGGGCGTGGCCAGCCCCGCGCGGCGGCGCCGAAGCGTGGACCTGAACGTGGGCGGGACGGCGAACGTGATCGAGGCGTGCTTGGCCGCCGGTGTGAAGCGGCTGATCTACACCAGCACCAACAACGTGGTGCTGGGAGCGCCCGTGGAGAACGCCACGAGCGCCACTCCCTACCCCGCGCGACACGCCGACCTCTACTCCGCCACCAAGACGCGCGCCGAGCGGCTGGTGCTGGCCGCCAACGGGCGTGCACACCATGGCAAGGCGGGGGCGAGCGGGGGCGCTTCCGTGTTGGCCACCTGCGCGCTGCGCCCTGGGGGTATCTACGGCGTGGGCGACCCCTTCTACCTGCCGCAAGTGATCGAGAAGTGTGCACGAGGGCTGCTGCTGGCCGACATCGGCGACGGCAGCGCCATGGCCGACAACACGTTCGTGGGGAACCTGGTGCACGGCGAGCTGCTCGCGGCACGTCACCTTCACCCGGGCTCGAAGGTGGCCGGCCACGCGTACTACATCACCGACGGCGAGCCCACGAACCCGCTCGAGTTCTTCCGGCCGATCATCGAGGGCCTCGGCTACCGCGTTCCCACGCGGCGCCTGCCCTACCGCCCCATGTACGCGCTGGGCTATGCGTGGGAGGTGCTGCACCGCTACCGCCTGGCGCCGGAGCCGCAGGTCACCCGCTTGCACTGCATGAAGGCCGCCCTATCCCACAGCGGCAATCTGGCGGAGGCGCAGCGGGACTTCGGCTACGAGCCCATCTACGCTTGGCGCGAGGAGCTGGCCGCATGCGTTCCCTACTGCCGCGAGGTGCTCGCCGAGATGAAGCGGAGACGGTGACTCGGAGGCCACCATACCGAGGGCAGGCGACGACGGGAGTCTCAGACCACGGCGCCGCTGGCGCGCGCGGCGGGTGAGCGCGCGAGGTAGGCCAGCGCCTCGGCCGTGCTGCCCTCGCGGCGCGGGTCGTACCACGGGCTGAAGAACGGCAGCTCCTGGCGCGCGAGCGTGAAGAGCGAAGGCAGCATGCCCCTGCGCGCGGTGCGCTCCCACTCGAGCCAGATCCAGGGGCGCAGCGCGCTCGGCCGCTTGCTGGCAAAGCGTGGGTCTTGGCTCATGAGGTGCGCGGCGCCGTGCGCCCACAGGCCGAAGATGGCGGGCATCACGATGCTGGCCAGGTAGTAGCGCGATAGGTAGCCACCGCCGAGGTGCCGGTACAGGTCGAAGGCCACGCTGCGGTGCTCCACCTCTTCGGCGCCGTGCCAGCGCAGCAGATCGAGCAGCGTGGGGTCCGCGCCGACTTCGTCCCACGCGTGGTTGCGGAGCGCGTAGTTCCCGAGGACGCACGTCATGTGCTCGATGGCCGCGATGATGCCCAGGCGGAAGAGCAGCCACTGGCGCTCGGCGCGGGCCGGCACCGTGAGGCCGAGCGGCTGCTCGCTCAGCAGCGTGGCGAACAGCCAGTCTTCCTGGTCGAGGTTGCTCTGCGTCTCGATACCGTGCGCGTTCAGGTACTCGACGATGGCCTTGCTGTGGGCCTGCGCGTGCATGGCCTCCTGCCGGATGAAGAGGCGCACGTCCTCGGCCAGCTTCGGGTCCGTGACCAGCGGGAGCGCGGTGTTGAACACCTTGCAGAACCAGCGCTCGCCCGCCGGCAGGAGCAGGTTGATCTCGTTGATGAAGTGGCTGGCGAAGGGCTGCCCCGGGATCCACTCGAGCGGCGTGTCGCGGAAGTCGAAGCGCACGCGGCGCACCACCAGCTGCCCCTCGGTGCGAGAGGCGGGCGGCGCGCTTCGGGTGGCGCGAGAGGCGGGAGCAGCCGCTGGGGCGGTCGCAGCGACACGGGACGAGCTGGTGGCAACGGTCATGGGGCGTTCCGGGTGGAGAGCGGGATCAGGCACCAAGGTCCACGCGCGCGAGGCGCCGCAGGAGCGCGGGAGAGAGGCGCGCCAGCCAGCGCGCGCCATGGGCCTCGGAGCCCACGGGCACGTCGTCGCGCCGGTGCTCGACAGCATCCAAGATGGCCTGCGCGATGGTGGCGGGGAGCAGGTTGCGGCGCTGGTAGAGGCGCGTGGCCTTCTGCTGCTGCTCGACCTCTTGCGCGGCCGTCCGACCCACGAAGCGCGTGGTCTGCGTGATGTTGGTGATGGAGAAGCCGGGGCAGATGGTGCTCACGTGCACGCCGTCGTCGGCGAGCTCCGCGCGCAGGCAATCGCTCAGCATGCGCACGGCGGCTTTGGTGGTGGCGTAGGCCGCCACGGTGCGCGAGGGCGTGTACGCCGCCATGGACGCCACGTTCACGATGTGGCCGGGCTTCTTCGCGTCCTTCATCTGCTGCCCGAACAGGCGCGAGCCCAGGATGACCCCGCCCAGGTTCACGCGCAGCAGGCGGTCCCAGTCCGCGTCCGTGGTGTCGAAGAAGGAGCCCGCCAGGCCGATACCCGCGTTGTTGACCACCACGTCGGGCGCGCCCAGCTGCTGGTGCACCCACTCGGCCAGGGCGTGCATGGCCGCCGGGTCACCCACGTCCACCTGGCGCGACCAGGCCGAGCGCCCTAGCTGCTGGCAGCGCCGCGCCGTCTCTTTGGCCGTGTCGGCGTGCAGGTCGACCGCCACGATGTCGGCACCCTCGCGGGCGAACAGCAGCGCCGTCTCGCGGCCGAAGCCGGAGCCGGCCCCGGTGACCAGCACCAGCTTGCCGCGCTGTGAGCCCGTGGGGGCGCGCCCGCCGTGGGCATAGCGGCGCGCGCGCTCCATGGAGAGCGGTGACTGGCCCTGGCCGTCCACATGGCGAACGAAGGCGCGCACGTGGCGCACCACCTCGGCGGGCTGCACCAGCTGGAGCCAGTGGGTGCTGTCCACCTCGCTGCGGTACACGTTGGGGGCCCACTCGGTGAGCGAGTCCCAGATCTCGGGCACCATGTAGTGGTCTTCCCGCGAGCACAGCAGGTGCACCGGCAGGCCCGTGCGGCGCACCGCAGGCTGCCGCAGGCGCTCGGTCACGTTGGCGCGGTAGAGGTTCACGCCATAGCGCCCGTCGAGCGCAAAGGTGGGGCTCGGCGGCGCAGCGGTGAGGCCCTCGCGGGCGGCCAGCCGGCGCTGGAACGCGTCGCCCGCCACACGGAAGATGGTGGGAGCCAAGCCCGGGAGCTGGAACATGCCGATGTACCAGCTGTGGCTCACCTGGGACGCGAGCAGGCCCAGGTCGTGCCGCGAGCCCGCGCGGAGGCGATCGCGCAGCCAGTGCCCCACGTGGTCGAGGCAAGGGCCCGACATGCTGGTGAACGACGCGAAGCGCTGCTCCAGCCGCTCGTCACAAACGACCTCCCACGACTGGATCGAGCCCCAGTCGTGTGCCACCAGGTGCACCTTCTGGTGGGGCGCGACGGCGTCCAGCACGGCCTCCATGTCCCGCACCAGCAGGGGCAGCGCGTAGTCTGCCGTGCGCTCCGGGCGGGTGGAGTTCCCGGCCCCGCGCACGTCGTAGGCCACCACGTAGTGGTCCACGGACAGCTGCTCGGCGACCGCCTGCCAGACGTGCGCGCTGTCGGGGTAGCCGTGGACCAGGAGCAGCGTGGGCCGGCCTGCAGGCTCGCCCCAGGTGTAGAGCGCGAGCTGCACGTCGCCGGACGTCACGAAGCGAGAAGGCGTCATGACTGATCAGTATGGTGTTTCGCAGGCGCGCGCAGTAGCGCCATCTCGGGCCATCCTCACGACAATCTGGGCCACGCGGCGCGCCGGGACGGCTATGCTCCGGGCGCATGCTGACCGTCAGCCAAGGGCCGACCCACCACTTCTTCGGCCTCGAGAACATCCTCGTCACGTACTACGTGCAGGTCCCGCCCATCGAGGCGCTGCGCGAGCGCGAGGCGTGGATGCGGGCCATCACACGCACGCACGACCGCATCGCGCTGTTGGTGGTGGTGGACAAGGACGCGGTCGGGCCGCTGCCGGGCGAAGAGTTTCGCGCCGTACTGCGCGAGCAGGCCGAGCAGTACAAGCACCTCACGGCGTGCAGCGCGGTCGTGCTCGAGGGCGACGGCATGTGGTTCTCGCTGCTGCGCGCCGGGCTGCGCTCCCTCACCCTGGCGTCACACGTGTCTTTTCCGGTGCGTTACTTCGACAAGGTCGGTGACGCCGCGCCGTTCGCGGTGGCCTGCGTGGACGCCATGGTGGACTCGCGCGCCATCGCGCGGGCCCTCGAGTCGGTGCGTCTAACGCCGCCCGTGGTGGGGTGACCCGCCGCAGGCTTCACTCCGTGAAGCCGAGCTCGATGCGCCAGTTCGCGCCATCGTCCACGGTCATGCGGCCCACGCTGCGGTCCAAGCGAACACGGGGGTCGCCTCCGTGGGCGATGTCATCGTCGTCGAGGCAGGTGGTCACGCGCTGCTCGCTCACCTCGCAGGTGAGCTGGCCAAAGCTGTCGAAGCCATAGATGCGTTGGCCTCCGCAGCTCAGCTTCAGCAGCGTGTTGTAGGGGAAGAAGGCCGGCTGGAACTGCAGCGTGCACGCCTCGCCGAGGATGGCAGGAGCCGGACCCTCCACACCGCGCACCTCGAGCGTCAGCCGCTCGGGCTCCACGTAGCGCAGGACGGTGTAGGCGATGACGCCCAGCGTGGGCAGCCCACCCAGCACCACCGCGAGCAGCATGGACCGACGGATCTTGCGCTTCACCAGCAGCGCGTTCGCGCGGGTGTCGAGATCCTTCTGCGCGGCCGCGTGCGCCGCCTTGGCCGCGTCGAGGTCCACGGTCGCTTCGCGCAAGTCGGCTTCGAGGGTCTCGACGCGCTCACGCAGGCGCTCCACCTCGCTCATGGCAGGGCTCCTCCGAAGGCGATGTCCACGGCCCACGCGGGCGCGCTGTCCTCGATGCGGACGGTCAGGGCCGCGCGGTCGAAGGTCATCTTCGGGTCGCCGCCGTCGTCGCTGAAGCTCTCGTCCTCGCAGCGCGCGATGGCGCCCTCGCGCTCCGTGCAGCCCACGTAGCCGAGCGAGCCGCCGCCGTAGATCACGCGGCCATCGCACAGCACGCTGATCTTCGCGTCGTAGTGTTCCGACTCGGCGTCCGAGACGAACACGGTGCAGCGCGCGCCCGAGCGGAGGCCGGCCTCCCCCGAGGTGCCGACCACCCGACCGTAGTAGGTGCGGGAGTCGGAGCTGCTGGCGCCGCTGGCAATGCCCGCGCCGACCAAGACCACCAGCGCTGCCCCCGCGAACACGGCGAGCCTGGGTGAGCCCGTGGTGAGCTCGGCGGCGCGCGCCTCCACGCCTTGATCGAGCACGCGGGTGGCCTCGAGCAGCTGGTCGCGCTCACGGCGCAGCGCATCGAGCGACTCTTGCAGGGTGCGCACGCGCTGCCGCAGGGCCTCGGTCTCGTCGCGAAACGCCATGGGGTGCGAGGCTATCCGGGATGGCGCGGCAGGTCACGCCCCGAGGCGGCCGGGTTCATCCGCGGGCGGCTAGCGCGGGCGCACCCACAGCGCCCCGTGGGCGGGCGCGGGCGTGTAGCTCGGGTCCGCGGCGCGTCGCGTCTCGTCGCTCTGGTAGTAGTAGGCCACCAGGCTCTTCCGCGCGCGCTCGGGCGGGCACCCGAGCGGCTGGGGGTGCCCGTGGTACCCATCGTCCGAGTGCAGCATGACCACGCAGCGGTTGTGCAGGGGGGCGATGCGCTGCGCACACGCCGAGCGGTCCGCGGGCCAGAGCTCGAGCGCGCCGCCCCACCCGTCCTGCCAGCCGGGGTTCAGGTAGAGCAGCACCGTGAGCGCGCGCGAGAGCCCTCGGAAGCGGTCGCGGTTGAAGTCCGCGTGGAGATCCAGGTGCCCTCCCGGCAGCGTGAGGTGCGCACCCGCCGCGCGGAACGAGGGGTCGCCAATCAGTCCGCGCAGGCCGCTGAGCTGCTCCAGAAACCGCAGAAAGACCGCGCCGTTGAGCTGGTCGAGCGTGTGGCGCACCAGCGGGTCCACGCCCTCGAAGTCGGCGCGCTGCAGGTGCCCGAGGCGGCCCGCCTGCTCCGCGTGGTCCACGCGCTTCCAGTGAGGGTGCGAGGGCGCGGGGAACGCGGCCGCCAGCGCGTCGGCCAGCGGCGCGGGCAGGAAGTCGTCCATCACCGCGTGCGCGAACGGCGCGGCGCTCGTGAAGCGGGCGGCGTGGCGAGCCACGTGCCCCGCGAAGAGCGCGGGCTCGAAGAAGAAGCCGGGGCCTTGGAGCAGCACGGGCAGAGCATGCGCCGGCCACGCGGGGTGGGCCAGAGCGCACGCCCCCCGCGACCACGGAGTCTTGAGATGTGCGGGGCCTGTGGAATAGTCCGGCCGCATGTCGCGCTCTCGCATCGGTGTCATCGGCGGAGGTCCCGGTGGGAGCTCCTTCGCGCTCTACCTGACCAACCTGGGGGTGGACCCTGCGGACATCACCATCGTGGACCAAGCGCACTTCCCGCGGCCGAAGCTGTGCGGCGGGGGCCTGACTCATCGCGGCACGGAGCTGGTGCAGGGGCTTCTGGGTGGGCAGCCCCTCGGGGGCGGTGAGACGCGTGGGCTCGAGTTCCGCTGCGCGCTCGGGGCCGTGAACGTGGTGGAGCGCGGGCCGCAGTGGCTCTATGACCGGGGCCGGCTGGACAACCTGCTGCTGGGGGAGTGCAAGGCGCGCGGCGTGCGGGTCATCGAAGGCGAGCGGGTGCGCGAGGTGGAGGCGCAGGGCGACGGATTCCGGCTGCACACGGGCGCGGCGGGCGGCGACACCGCGCTCGACGTCGGCTGGTTGGTGGGCGCCGACGGCGCGCGTGGCGTCACCGGGCGCGCGCTCGGCCTGCGCCCCGGCATCGTGGGGCGCTTGATCGAGGCGGTCTTCGAGCCGGTCAGCAGCCCGCATGATCCAGGCATCCTGTACTTCGACTTCGACCCCATCCTGGACGGCATCCCGGGCTATGCGTGGATCTTTCCGTACCCGAAGCCCAGCACGGCGGAAGGTGGGACGAGCGCCGTGAGCGTTCTGCCGGGGCTCTTCAAGCTGGGCATCATGGACGGCCGCGGCGTGACGCCTGGAGCCGAGCTGAAGCGCTGGACCATGGCGTACGCCGAGCGCAACGGCTTCCGGCTGCTGGACGACAAGCTCTCCGGCTGGCCCGAGCACTACTACGCGCCGAGCACGCGCGCGCACGTCCCTGGCGCCATCCTGGTGGGCGAGGCCTGGGGCATCGACCCGCTGCTGGGCGAGGGGATCGCGCCGGCGCTCGAGAGCGCGGCGTATGGGGCCGCGCGGCTCAAGCAGGCCCTCGACGGCGGCACGCGCGAGATCCGCGGCTACGAGCGCGGCTTCCAGTGGTCTCTCGCGGGCCGCAACCTGTGGTTCCAGGCCAAGCTGGCGAACCTGCTCTACGGAAAGAACCCCAACCGCTGGCTGCGGGTGCTCTTCGAGAACGACACGCTCCTGCGCCTGGCGGCGAGCGGCGAGGAGCAGTACGGGCGCCTGGCGAGGACCCTGCCGCGCCTGCTGCTGGGATACGCGGGCCAGGTGCTGCGCCGCGGGGTGCCCAGCAACGCGCCCATCGCGCTGCCTGCTTCGGTCGACTGAGCGCCGCGAGCTACGAGCGGAACACGATCTGCTGGCCGATGCCGCGGCTGCGCGCCTGCTCGAAGGCCACGCGCGCGATGGCGGCGTCCTGGATGGCGAGCCCGGTGGAATCGAAGACCGTGAGCTCGGCGTTCTTGGGAGCGGCGCGCCGCCCCGCCACGATGGCCCCCAGCGTCTCGCGGGCAGCCTTCGGGTCCAGCTGTCCGCGCGAGATGGGCACGTTGACCTCGCCGCTGTGGTGCGCCTGCTCGATGTCGTCCACGTAGATCTTCGCGTCCAGCAGGATGGCGGTCTCGAGCTCCTGCTTGCCCGCCGCGTCCGCGCCCATGGCGTTGATGTGCGTGCGGCCCTCGAGCCACTTGCGACGCAGCACGGGGATGCGCGTGGGTGTGGCGGTGCAGACGATGTCGCAGCGCGCCGCGTCCTCGAGCGACACGGCCTCGCCCTCGTTCTCGTGGGCGAAGCGCTCGGCCGCGTCGCGCCGGATGTCGGCGGCCTTCACCGCGAAGCCTGGCCCGAACACGAAGCGGTGCGCGTCGAGGATGGCCTGCGCCTGCACGCCACAGCCGATGAAGCCCACCGACTTGGGCTCGTCGCGGTAGAGCATCTTGGACGCGACGGCGGCGGCGGCGCCCGTGCGCAGCGCGGTGAGTAGGGTGGCGTCGAGCACGGCAGCAGGCAGCGCGGTGTCCGGGTGGTTCAGGATGTAGAGGCCCATGACGCTGGGGAGGCCGTGCCGCGAGGGGTTCTCGGCGTAGACGCTGACCCACTTCACGCCGGCCGCGTCACCGAGCGCACCCGGCATGGCGCGGAAGTCGCCCGCGTGCTCGGGGATGTCCAGGTACACCTTGGGCGGCATACGCGCCTCACCACGACCGTGAGCGGCGAAGGCGCGCTCCACGGCAGGGACCACCATGTCCATCGTGAGCACGCTGCGAACTTGGGACTGGGTCAGGAGCAGGGTCGCCATCGGGCGCGAGCATAACCGCAATGCACACGGCCGTGCGTGTCGAGTTGGCCCGAGCGCTCTGCCCGAGCCCTGCTACTGTCGCGGCCGTGACGCGTCGCCTCGTCCCGGAAGTCCTCCTCGCGCTGCTCGCCCTCGCGTGCGCGGTGCCGCTGTTCGTGGTGGAGCACCCGCCCATTCAGGACTTGCCCCAACACCTGGCCGCCATGCGCGTGCTGGTGGACTACGGTTCCCCTGGGCTGCGCTTCCAGGAGTTCTTCGAGGTGGACCTGCTGCGCACGCAGTACCTGGCCTACTACGGCGTGGTGCGCGTGCTGGGGACGGTGCTGCCCGTCGAGCTGGCCAACCGGCTGGTGCTGGCCGCCGCCATCGTGGGCACGCCGTACGCCATGCGCGCGCTGCTGCGTGCGCTCGGGCGCGACGAGCGGCTGTGCGTGCTGACGCTCCCGCTCACCTGGAACGCGCATCTCATCTTGGGCTTCCTGAACTTCATCTCGGCCATTCCGCTGGCGCTCTTCGGGCTCGCGCTGGCGGCGCGCCTGCGGCAAGAGTTCACGCCGCGCCGAGCGGTGGGGCTGGCCGTGGTCAGCACGCTCACCTTCTACACCCATGTGGTGCCGTTCGCGTTCCTGGGGCTGGGCGCCGCGCTCATGCTGGTGGGCGATGGCCTGCGCGAGACGCTGCGTCGCTGGCTGGCGCTCGTGCCGGCTGGCCTGGCGGCGCTGCTCTGGACCCGCGTGAGCCCCGCCGGGCAGGCCACGCTGAGCGCCACGGCCATGGGCGGCGACGGGGCCGATGCGGGCCCGCAGCCCCACTTCGCCGCCCCGGGGGACGCGCTGCGCGAAGCGCCCATGTGGCTGACCGACGTGCTGCACGGCGACGCGGACATAGAGGTCCTGATCGCCTACATGGTGTTGCTGCTGCTGTTCCTGGCGACTGGCGCGGGGCGCGACCAGGAAGACACCAGCCCCGAAGGCCGTCGCCGCGGGCGCATGCTGCGGGTGGTGGGGCTGCTGTCACCGCTGGCCGTGCTGGCGTACTTCGTGGCGCCCACGTCCTATGACTGGATCTGGCCCATCAACGCGCGCTTCCCGCTGCTGGCGCTGATCTTCGCCATCCCGCTGCTGCCGCGCGCGCGGGGGGTGGGCGGCGGGCTGCTGCTGGCGGTGGCGGCGCTGCTCACGCTGCGCTCGGCCCAGACGGTCACCGACGCGTTCGTGGCCTTCGAGACCGAGGAGGTGGGCGCCCTCGACGAGGCCATCGCCGCCATCCCCGAGGGCAGCCGCACCGCCGGGCTCATCTGGGACCGTGGCTCGCGCCACGTGGGCTTCTCGCCGTTCATCCACAGCGTGGCGTGGGTGCAAGCGCGACGCGGCGGCGCCGTCATGTTCACGTTCGACGACTTCCCACAGAGCCCGGTGGTGTTCCGCGAGGACAACCGCCCGCCGCGGGTGGGACCACGCTGGGAGTGGATGCCCGAGCGCGTGGACCCGGAGACCGACCTCGCCTTCTACCACTACGTGCTGACGCGCGGGGGCCCGGGCCGCATCGCCCGCGGCCGTGCGTTCGAAGAGATCTTCCATGATGGCCCGTGGCGCGTCTATCGGCGCCGCTACTTGGAACCGGGGCTACCGGTCCCCTCGGAGGCTCCGCCGTGAGCGCAGCTGGCTGGGACCCGAAGCGGCACGTGGGCATCACGCTGGGGCTGCTGGCGCTGGTGGGGGCGTGCGCCTTCGCGTGGGCATCCTATGTGCCGCACACCTTCATCCTGCGCGACGGCCGCTTCTACACCAACACCGCCGCCACGCTGACCGAGTCGCTGTCGCTCGAGCAGCCCTACGCGCGCAGCTGGTACAGCGGGACCCTGGGCTGGAACTACAACCTGGACGCGGGCTGGAGCAACATCGCGCTCGGCCGCAACGGGGAGCACCTGCCCAAGCACCCGCTGCTGCTGCCGGTGCTCTCGGCGCCGTTCTTCTTCGCCCTCGGCCTGCCCGGGCAGCTGCTCTTCAACCTGCTCACGTTCTTCGTCATCGGCGGCTGCGCGTTCGGCATCGCGCGTCGTTACGTGGACGAGCAGGACGAGGCCGCCGCCGCCATCGCCGCGCTGGCCCTGCCGCTCGGCACCAGCATCCTGAGCTACGCCTACGACTACCACGTGGACACGCTGCTGCTGGCGCTCTTCCTGGGCGGCGTGCTGGCCATCCACGTGGGGCGCGGCGTGCTGGCAGGCGTGCTGCTGGCGCTGATCGTCACGCTCAAGCCCACCTGCCTGATGTGGGTGCCCGCGTTCCTGCTGATGGCGCTCTCGCCGCAGGCCTCGCTCGACCGGCGCGGGCTCTTCCGTGCGCTCGCCGCGGGCACCGTGGTGCTGCTGGCCTATGCGGCGCTCAACACGTGGCTGTTCGGCCGGCCGCACTGGGCGGGCTACAACCGCACGCTCGTGGTGGTGGATGGCCAGCCGGGCATCGCCGACCACGTGGACGCGTTCTCGTTCCCCCTGGTCGACGGCCTCCGGCGCTTGTTCCTGGGCAACTACGGCATCGCGCGGCTCTTCGCGCTGTTCACGTTGGCGCTGCCCGGCTGGCTGTTGCTGGCGCGCCGCGCGCCGCGCTACGTGGTGGGGTCCGTGCTGGCCCTGGGCTTCGCGGTGCTGGTGTTCGCCAAGTACGACTGGGAGGGCGACCGCTTTCTGTGGCCAGCGCTCGGCCTGCTGGTCCCGCCGCTGGCGGCCTCCTTCGCGGGGCTGGTGCGCGGCCTGCGCGCCCTCGTGGTTCGTGGCCTCGGCGCCGAGCGGGAGGCGCTCTTCCGCCATGCGCCGGCGCGCGACAGAAGCCTCGCCGCGCTCGCGGTGGTGGCCGTGCTGGTGGCTGCGCTCGCGACCACCACCCAGCCCACCGCGCGCCTCGAGCGGTCCACCTACGCCATCGCGGCGCAGCAGCTGGCCACGCACGGCACGCTCTCGGCCGTGGGCACGCCGCTCGCCCCCGAGGGGCTGCCGCTGTTCGAGGACGCCCGCTCGCAAGTCTCGCGCGATCGCTCGGGGGCGTTGGTGGCGCGCGTGTCGCCGCTGGCCACCGTGCTGGCGGCGCCCTTCGCGCTCTTCGGTCCGGCGGGGCTCCTGGCGCTGCACGTGGCGCTCGCCGCGTTGCTGGCGTGGCTGTTGGTCACCCTCTCGCCGCGCCCTCCCACGGTGCTGGCCGCGGGCGTGGTGCTGGTGCTGTGGCTGCCCGGCATGCGCGAGCGCGTGCTGGACGGAGGCCCCGCGCTGATGAGCGCCACCGCGTTGGTGGGCGCGCTGCTGGCCGCCGAGCGCGGCCGCGTGGCGCTGGCCATGACGCTCGCGTGCGTGGCCACCGCGCTCGGTGACGCGCCGCTACTCATCGTGCCCGCGGTGCTGGTGCTGCTGTGGCGGCCGCTGCGCGTGTGGCGCGCGCTCGCCACCACGCCCGAAGCGCAACGCACGCTGTGGACGCGCCTCGCGCTGCGCGGGCTGACGCCGGTGTTGGCGCTGGTGCTGCTCAACCTCCTGTACTGGGGGCGCCCGCTGGCCACGGCGGCAGACCGCGTGGCGGTCATGGGCCTCGACGGGGCGTACGCCGTTGCGCCCACGCAGTCCCTGGTGACGCTGCTGAACGCCGCGTTCGGCGGGGACCCCGACCCGGTGCGCGCCTTCGCGCCGCTGTTGCTGCTGGCGCTCCCGGGGCTCGGGCTGATCGCCGTCGGGCGCCGTGACCTGGCCATCGCGCTCGGCCTGGTGCTGCTCTCGCTGGCGGTGCCGGGCGTCATCGCCGACGACGCGCAGCTGCCGCTGTTCGCGTGCTTCGTGCTGGTGCTGCCCCTCGGCCGCGCGCTCGCCGTGCTGGGCTCGCTGCTGGACACCGCGGCGCACCGGCTGGTGGCACGGCTGCCCGGGCGGGTGGGGCTCGCGCCCGCGCTGGCGGGCGGCGTCCTGCTGCTCACGCTGCTGCTGGTGGGCGTGGGGCGGCGCGCGCTGGCGAGTGACGTGTTCGACGTGGCCAACCCAGACGCGGTGCGCCACGCACGCGTGACCTTGGCCGTGGGCCAGCGTGGTGCCGACGTGCCCTGCGACTTCCTGGCCTGGGAGTACCAGGGCTGGGAGTGCGCCAGCTACGAGCGCGGCGTCACGCTCACGGGCTTGGCCACGGCGTCGCCGGCGCGCTTCGGCCCCGACGGAAGGCCGGACCTGCACCTGGGCACGGACGCGCGCGGAAAGGCGCGCACCATCGCCTTCGACGACGTGACGCTGGGCGAGCGCCTGGAATTCCGGGTGCGCTTCGACATCAGCAGCGCGAAGGTGGGCACGCTGCAAGTGCTGCTGAACGACGAGGTGGCCCACGAGGTCGCGCTCGCCGAGCTGGCCGCGGCGCGCGACGACCAAGGCCGCAGCACCGTACGCGTCGACACCTCGTCGCGTCGCGGCGAGCGCGTGACGCTGGCCCTGCGCCTCGCGAGCCTGCGCTATCGCACGTCGCTCTGGCTACGCGGTGGCCCGCGCTGAACCGTCGCCCGACTCGAGCACCACGCAGTCGCGCCCGGCCTCTTTGGCCGCGTAGAGCGCGGCGTCGGCGGCCTGCACCAGCTCGGCAGCGCTGCGCGGCTTCTGCGGGTCGAGGGTGGCACAGCCCGCGCTGGCGGTGACGCGCAGCAGCTTGTCGTCATGGGTCACCACCAGGTTGGCGATGGCGGTGCGCACCCGCTCGGCCGCGCTCTGGGCACCTTCGAGGTTGGTGCCCGGCAGCACCAGCAGCAGCTCCTCGCCGCCATACCGCCCGGCGGCGTCCACCTCGCGCAGCTCGGCCAGCACCGTGCGGCCCACCGCCGACAGCACGGCATCGCCCGCCGGGTGGCCGTGGGTGTCGTTCACGCGCTTGAAGTGGTCGAGGTCGATCATCACCACGGACAGCGGCGCCTCGAAGCGGCGGGCGCGCACGAGCTCGCGCTCGAGCGTGCGGTCCAGCTTGCGGCGGTTGGCCAGGCCCGTGAGCAGGTCGGTGGCCAGCAGCTCGTTGAGCTCGGCCTGCCGCGCGCGGGCGATGGACATGGCGAGCCCGATGCCGCCCAGCACGAAGGCCATCAACACGATGGTGAAGGCGAGGTTCAGGTAGACCCACACGTCGGGCGGGCGCTGCCCCGAGAACACCACGTGCGAGAACACCGGCCCGTAGCCGAGCACGCCGGCGCGCTCCAGCAGACACGTGCCCACGATGACCACGAGGCCCACGAAGGCCCCCTGCGACGCACGCCGCGCGTCGAACAAGAGGAACACCGCCATCCCACCCGCCATGAAGCCCAGCAGCACCGGCGTGGAGAACGGCCCCACGGCGTAGGACCCGAGGGCGATGGCGATGAACCACGAGTGGATCACCACGCGCACGAAGAGGTCGTGCTTGCCCTCGCGGCGCCGCAACAGCAGCCAGCCGAGCAGCATGACCACGAACGAGCCCACGATGGCGTAGAGGAACTGCTGCGTGACGGACAGCGCGGGGCGCGAGATGTAGGGCTCGAGCGTGGGGTCCGCGAGCAGGCCGCGGATGCGCCAGATGTAGAACAGCGTGAAGGGAATGGGCGGAAAGAAGATCAGGATGGTCTTCTGGATGTCGCTCCACTCGAGGGGGTTGCCGAACGCGCGCAGCCCACGGTGTCTCCGTGAGGGCGTCGGACGGGGGGGCGAACCCGAGGCTTCCACGCCCCCGAGACTACCTCAACTGGTGGCGATTAGTTCGGCCACGCGCTCCACCTGATCGAGCGCGACCGATGTAGGGACGAGTAGGAGTTCGTCCACGCCCAGGTCGGTGAGCTCGCGGATGATGGTGCGCAGCGCCTCCGGCGAGCGCGCGCGCACCATGGGGGCCATCTGCGTGTGGGCGTTGGGCCCGAGGAAACGCAGGTAGCGGCTGAGGTAGTCCACGATCTGCGCGCCGCCCGCGTCGCTGTCGGCGCCGAGCGCGTACCAGCAGGCCACTTGGAAGTACGGCTTGGTCTCGCGGCCCTCGCGTGCCCAGGCCTCGCGCGCCGTCTTCATCTGGAAGCTCACCACCGGGGCGGTGGGTCCGAAGTCGAACGTGCTGAGTCCGTCCGCCCAGCGCGCCGCGCGGTCGATGCTCTTGGCCATCAAGCTGCCCGCGAGGATGGGCGGCCCGCCGGCCTGCACGGGCACGGGGCCCACGGGGAAAGCCCCCGGCACGATGGTCTCTTGGGCCCACACCTGCCGCATGCGCGCGACGCCCTGCTCCATGCGCGTGAGCCGGCGCTTGTCGAACGTGGCGCCCACGGCCTTGTAGTCCTCTTCCCGCCCGCCCACGCCGACTCCCAGCACCACACGGCCGGCAGAGAGCACGTCCAGCGTGGCCACCTGCTTGGCCATGCGCACCGGGTCGTGCATGGGCGACACCATCACGGTGAGCGCGATCTTCACACGCTCCGTGACCGCCGCGGCCGCGCCCAGCGCCGCGATGATGTCGGGGTTGTAGAACGCGACGCGCTCACCCGCGGCAAGCGTGTGGAAGGGGCCCTGGTCGATGGCCCGGCACCACGCGAGGAACGGCTCGCGGTCGAGCCCGGGCGCCATGACGGGGAGGTTCATTCCGATGTGCATCGGTGCGTCCTACCACAGCGCGGCGCGCGCACTCACGCAGGATCGTCGCTGCGGTCCGCCGCGAGGGGCTCCGTGAGCTCGCGGAGCGCGGCGCTGCTCTCCACCGTGAGGGCGGCGGCGGTGAAGATCATCGCGAGCAGCGCGACCGTCTGCATGGCCAGGAGCGGAAGCAGGCCGGCCACGCGGAAGACCACGCAGACGCCGCTGGTGAGCGCCGCGAAGCCGCTGCCCGCGATGGCGAAGCCGCAAGCCAAGGTGGCCTTGCGGAGCAGCCGGGCGCGCTCGAGAGAGCCGGACGTCGTGCCCGCGCGGGGGCTGGAGAGCACGGCGCTCACGCGGAGCTGGACGAGCCAGTGGAGCAGGATGGCGGAGGGGAGCAGGGCCAGCGGCGTGCCCCAAAAGGTTTGGATGGTGAGCTCGTGCACGGGGGAGGAATACCACGCAGCAGCGCCCGGACGTGACCAGTCACGAGGAAGGGAGCGCCTGGTTCGCGAGCTCGTGCAGGAGGACGCGGATGGAAGAGTGGGTGAAGTGCAGGAACTCGGCGCGGGGGAGCTCGAGGAGCAAGGGGATGACCAGGTCTTCTTCGAGCTCGAGGTGCGCGGTGAGCAGCTCTTCATGGCGCCGCAGCGCGTCGGCGGCTTCGCTCGCGTCATGGGCTTCGAAGGCCGCGCGCACGCGCACGTCCACCTCGTGCAGCGCTTCGTGGCCCGTGCGTGCGTCCAGGAACGACACGCCCCAGCGCGCTTCGAGGTAGGGGTACAGCTTCTGCTCCTCGTAAGCCTCGTGGCTGCGCATCGCCTGGATCCAGAGGTCATGGCGGCGCGCCAGCCAGCCGAGATCGGCGCCGTGATCCATGGACTCGGCCTGCACCACCAGCTGGCGGTTGATGGTGCGGAAGTTCGAGTGAGAGCCCAGCAGCAAGAGGTTGCCTGGGTAGTTCGGGTGAGCAGACCACTCGTGGCGAGGGATGGACCTGGCAGGTTCGGCGGCAGGCATGGTCCCGCTGGCGTCGCCGGCGCGTGTGGTTCCATTACACGTGCTAGGCCTGGCCGCGATGCTCTCGACTGACATCGGCCGTGCGCTCCTGATCGCGCTGCTCGCGTACAACGCGCTGGTGGCGGCAGTGTTCGTGCTCGACAAGGGGCTCGCCCGGCGTGGCGCGCGGCGGGTCTCGGAGCGCACGCTGCTGGGGCTCGCAGCCTGCTTCGGTGCCCCGGGGGCGCTCTTGGCGATGCGCGCCGTGCGCCACAAGACGCAGAAGCCACGCTTCCGCATCGGGGTGCCGCTCTTGCTGCTGGCCCAAGCGGGCGCGCTGGGCGCCTGGGTGTTTCTGCGCTAGCTGCCTGCGGGGAGGCGCATGGACACCCGGCAGCCTCCCGCCGGGCTCTGATCGATACGGACGGTCCCGCCGTGTAGCTGCGTGATGCGCTGCACGATGGAGAGGCCCAGACCCGAGCCGCCGGTGGTGCGGCTGCGGCTGCCCTCGAGACGCACGAAGGGCTCGAAGACGCGCTCGCGACACTCAGATGGGATGCCTTCGCCCGTGTCGTCCACGTGGACAATCCACCCTGGTGCACTCGGATCCACTTCCAGCCGGAGCGTTGGAGCGCCGGCATAACGCACCGCGTTGCTGGCCAGGTTGTCGATGGCCCGGAAGAGCAGGCGCTCGTCGCCCCTCACCATCGCGGGCGCGTTCGGCCGGACGACTTGGGCTCCCTCCCAGCGCGAAGCCACGTCGTCCACGAGCTCCGCCAGGTCCACCGGCTTCATGTGCAGCGCGGGCGTCCCCGGCTCGAGGCGGTAGAACTCGAGCAGCTCCTCGGTCAGCTTGCTCATCTCGGTGGTGGTGGAGCGCATCTCCGCGAGGATGCTGGCGCGCGACTTCGCGTCGGGCTCGTTCTCGAGCAGGTCCAGCGTGAAGAGCATGCGCGCCACGGGAGTGCGCATCTCGTGCGAGACCGACTGCAGCAGCTCGCGATGGCGCGCCAGGAGCTCCTGCGAGCGCGCGGCCATCCCGTTGAACGCCTTGGCGATGTCCTGCATCGCGTCCTCGCCACTGACCTCCACGCGTGCACCGAGGTCGCCGGCGATGAAGCGCTCCGCCGTGTCGGAGAGGCGCAGCAGCTGCCGGCGCAGCGGCCAGAGCGCCAGACCGAGCCCGAAGGCAGCAAAGGCCATCAGCAAGATGGTCCCGAGGATGTGACCGCCGATGGGCGTGGGTTCGCCGAGCGGCAGCAGCCCCACCACCACGGAGTCGCGCAGCGGAACGAGCGCCAGAGCCTCGCGCCGATGCGGCGGGCCATGGACCACCACGCCGCCCTGCTCGAGCGTGGCCAGCTCTTCGGGGTCCAGGCGGAGGCGGTCGCGCGGGCGCAGATGCAGGTTGTCGCCCACCCACGGACGCGCCTCTTCGAACACACGGTGTGGGGGTTCTCCGGCGCGCAGGCGTCGGGCGGCCTCCGCCACGAACACCGTGGCGTCGTCCGCTGAAAGACGGCGCCAATGAGGTCTTCGCGGACGATGCCCATGCCGAGGACCTACCCCCCCAGGGCCTCCGCGGTCCGGCCGTCCCTCGATGCCCGGCTGGGCCAGGTGGCCAGGGGGTTCATGACGCCCCTCACGCTCGCGCAGGAAGCGCGGGAGGGAGGCGATGGTGATCATGCCCAGCGCCGTGGCCAGCGCTGCCACGCCCACCGTGAGGTAGATGCGCAGGAACAGCGCCCTCACGAGCGCACCGCGAAGAGGTAACCGCGCCCGTGCACGGTGCGAATCATGGCGTCGCCGCCCAGGTGCTCGCGCAGCTTGCTGCGCAGCTTGGACACGCGCAGGTCGAGGGAGCGGTCGAGGCCGTCGTACGCCACGCCTCGCAGCGCGAGGAAGAGCTCGTCCCGATCGACGACGCGCCCGGCGTTGTCGGCAAAGAACAGCAGCAGGTCGTACTCGGCGCTGGTCAGCGGGATGGGTCCACCGGGGCCAGCGGCCTCTCGTGCGCTGGGCTGCAGCCGCAGCGCACCGAAGCGCCGGTCTGTTCCGCCCCCTTGGCGCTCTCGGCGCAGCAGCGCTCGCACTCGCGCGAGCAGCACCTGGGGGACCACGGGCTTCACCACGTAGTCGTCGGCACCCAGCTCGAGGCCCGTGACCTGGTCGAAGTCGTCGCCGCGTGCCGTGAGCATGAGTACCAGCCCCTTCCACTGGGGGCGCAGCGCCCGCAGCACACCGAAGCCATCGAGGCCCGGGAGCATCAGGTCGAGCACCACGAGGTCGGGCGAGAGCGCAGGGATGCGCTCGACCGCCGTGTCTCCTCGCCCCTCGCAGTCCACGCGGAACCCGTCGCGCTCGAGAGCCGCAGCCATCATGCGGGCCAGCGGCGCGTCGTCTTCGACGACGAGGATGTGCATGGGCGCGGGGGGCGTGGAGGACATCGTGGAGGGCGTCGTCGCGGCACGACGAGCGCTTGCAGCGTGCCGTCAATCTCTCCCGCTAGCCACCGAGGAGTTGTCACGAAGTGTATCGGTGCCGTGAAGGGAGCCGCAGGCGCGTACAAACCGATACAAAAGCGCGACACGCCCACCACAGCCTCGGGAGAGCGCGCCGCTCATGCTGTGGTGTATCGACCGGACTCGTGAGGACTCGGACTAGCCGGGGCTGCGCGATCCGGCTCACTCGGAGACTGCCCTTGAACAGAATCACGACTTCGGCTCGCATCTCCCCTCTGGTGGCGTTGGCCGCGCTGCTGGGAGCTTGCGGCGGCGCTGGCGACGGAATGACCGACCTGGACGGCGGCACCCTGGACCAAGGCGGCGCGCTGGACGAAGGCATCCCGACCAGCACGGCGTGCACGGAGCTGCTGACTCGCGTGGGCGAGGCCTACACGCTGAGTGGCGCGCTGCGCGACTGCAGCACGGTGAGCGGCGGTGCGGCCGTCGCAGACTCGCTGATGAACCTCGACGGCATCACGATCGACAACGAGGGCACGGCCATGACGCCGTGCATCGCCGTCCTGTGCGATGACGACGCGGCCTACGTGGCGAGCAACGCCCTGCCCCACTACGACTTCGTGGCCACCACTCCGAACGCCTTGGTGGAGAACGCGTTCATCTACCGCGTCCCGCTCACACCCGCGCCGTTCGCCAGCAACGCGGGCGCCACGGACGCGGCCAGCATCAACGGCTGCGCCACGGCGTACACCCAATACCTCACCGCCCCCACCGTCGCGACGCAGAACGAGCCCAGCGGGCTGTGCGCGCGAGGCGCGGCCACGCTCATCTCGGACACCGAGGACGGCGTGACGCACGTCTATCAGCAGATCCCGTGCCTGAACACCACGGGCTTCGTGATCAGCGGCTCGCCCGTGTTCGGACCCAACGAGGCGGGCGTGCCCGATCCCTTCGGAAACCCGGGATACAACTACCCGAACGACACCAGCGACGACTACGGCAACGGCGCCGCGCTCGACTTCTGCGGCGGCCACACGGCCAACGCCATGCACTACCACGCGGCCATCGACGCCTGCTTCGAGCGTGACAGCAGCGGCGCGCCAGCCAACTCGTACGCTGGCGCCACGGCGGGCTGGGACCTCGCGGCGTCCATGACCGACGCCTGCAGCGAGCCATCTGGCGTCGTCGGTTGGTCGCCGGACGGCTACCCCATCATGGGCTCGTGTGTCTGCGTGGCGCGCGACGACGCGGGCGCCTGCACCGAGGTGCGGCGTGCGCGGAGCGGCTGGGCCTACAACGGCCTCGGCGTGTGGGGCGCCGACGCAGGCGAGGCCGCGGCGCTGGGCGTGGAGGGCAGCTCCTGCACCACCGACGACGACTGCTGCACGGGCGCCGACTGCAACTTCTCGTGCTCGGTCACGGTGGTGCCGACCAGCGTGGGCACCAACACCGAGGTGGGCCGCCGCTGCGTGCTGGTGGACTACGCGTGGTGCACGCATCAGTACGTGCGCCGCGACGAGAAGCTGCCGGCAGGCGAGGACTACGTCTACCTGGACCGCTGCAACGGCTTCGAGGGCCCCGATGGCTACGCATACTACGCGACGCTGACGTTCCCGTACCTGACCGGCTGCCTGCGGGGCGCCGCCGATGACTACGTGGCGGACCTGGGCGACGGAGGGATGAACATGAACGGCCTGCCGATGTGCACCGTGGGGCAGACCATGTGCTGCGGTGACGACATCTGCGGCGGACCCGAGACCGCTCAGAACTGCGCGGCGGACTGTCCGTGAGCCAACTACGCGTGGGGACACGCCGTTGGCGGTTCGGAGTCGCGCTCGCCGCGCTGCTGGGCATCTCGTGCGTGCACGACGAAGAGGCCCACCAGCACGCCAGCACGCCGGTGACGTTGGTCGGTGATGGCGGACGCGTGCGCTACCTCGTGGGCTGGAGCTGGGAAGGCGCCACGTGGGACCCCGCGGCGGCGGGCTACCGCTTCGTGTCGGACGAGGGCGTCGAGGTGTTGCTCACCGGGCTCTGGGTGGGCCTCGGCGCGCTCGAGCTGGTGCCCTGCGAGCCCGACGACGAGTCCGCTGCGGTGGCGTGGCTCCGGCACGTGGTGCTCCCGGCGCGCGCCTCCGCCGATCACGTGTGGGTTAGCGACGGCACGCTGGTGGAGCAGCCCATGGCGCTCGACGCGCTCGCGGGCCGGCTGGTCGAGTTCGGCGGCGGCACCACCACGCTGGGTAGCCAGTACTGCGAGCTGTACCAGCGCGCGACCGTGATCCAGGAGGGCGTCAGCCCGGACCTGCGGCAGCAGAGCCTGCGCGCGACGGGCACCTACCGGCTGCCCGGCGCGAGCGCCCCGACGGCGTTCGACGTGGACGTGGACCTGCCCGTGGGGTCGAACGACACGCTCGCGCACGACGAGCTGGGTGCTGGGCTGCCAGACGTGACCGACGTCGTCGCGACCTACGCGGGGGTGAAGCTGTTCGACGGCGTGAACCCCGACGAACTCTCGGAGCGCGAGCTGGCCTACGAGCTCCTGCGCAACGCCATCGCGTCCGGCACCGTGGGGGCGCGCTTCCCATGACCCCTCGCCCAACGCTCGGTTCGTTCGCGCGCTGGGTCACCGCCGTGGCCGCGCTCGCCGGGGCCGCATGCGGCGACGCGCCCGGCACCACGGCAGCGCTGGACGCGGCGGCCGACACGTGGCCGGAGGACGTTGCGTCCACCGACCAGGGCACCGCCACGCCCTCGCCCGGTTACACGTTGTTCGCTCCGATGGCGTCCACCGCGAGCTACCTCCTCGACCTCGCCGGCGATGTCGTGCACAGCTGGCCCGGCGCCGCGCGCCCCGCGCTGGGGGTCGAGCTGTTGGACGACGGCTCGCTCTTGCGCACCGAGAACCCACTCGCCGCAGGGGACACCAACCGCTTCGACGCCGGAGGCGCCGGAGGGCGCATCACACGCATCGCGTTCACCGGCGAGGTCCTCTGGACCTACGAGCGAGTCGGCGATACGACGCGGCTCCACCACGACATCGAGCCGCTGCCGAACGGTCATGTCCTCGCGATCGCGTGGGAGTGGATGCCAGAAGCCGACGCGCTCGCCGCTGGCCGTCCGGATGAGCGCGTGGACGTCGCCGGGCTCTGGTCCGAGGTGGTGCTCGAGCTCGCGCCGGCAGGCCCCGACACCACGAGCATCGTCTGGCAGTGGCGCGCTTCTGATCACTTCGGTGACGGAACGCGCCGCATCGACATCGCCGCGGGCGGTCAGGGTCCCGACTTCCTACACTTCAACTCGGTGGCGTACGACGAGGCCCTCGACGTGATCCTGCTCAGCAGCCACGGCCTCGGCGAGGTGCTCGTGCTCGACCACGGCACCACCACCGAGGAGGCCGCGACGTCGAGCGGAGGCGCGCACGGGTACGGCGGCGACCTGCTGTATCGCTGGGGGAATCCAGCCAACTATGGCGGCGGCACTATTGCCGACCAGCGGCTCTACGGCCAGCACGACGCCACCTTCGTGCGGAGCGGCGGCACGCTCTCGATGCTCGTGTTCGACAACGGCCTGCGTCGCCCGGCGGGCGCCTTCTCCAGCGTGGACGAGCTGCTGCTGCCCCTCGACGGTGACAGCCGCTTCGTGCTGGAGGGTGAGCAGTTCGGGCCTCCCGATGTCTCATGGGACTACCGCTCCGACCCGGTCACGGACTTCTACGCCCAGAACCTCTCGTCGGCGCAGCGGCTGCCCAACGGCAACACGCTGATCTGCGACGGGCCAGCGGGACACCTGTTCGAGGTGACGCCTGCAGGACAGACCGTGTGGTCCTACGACGTGCCGCCGTTCGGTACCTCGCCCGCGGCCGCGTTCGTCTTTCGAGCGCGCCGAATCGCGCCGGACCACCCCGCGCTCCTGGACCGCATGCTGGTCTCTCGTGGTCCACTGGTGCCTTGACCCAAGGGGCACGTTCGCGCCCTCGTCACCGCTGACCGATGACGGTTCCTGTCAGGAGTCTGTCAGCTTGGTCGGTTCTGCTCTACCGAGGCTCAGAGCCGCGCACTAGCATCGACCGCATGACCAACACGAACCCCGTCGTCCTCTATCACCACCCCTTCAGCCGCGCGGCCAACGTCGTGTGGATGCTCGAAGAGCTGGGCATCCCCTACGTGCTCGAGTACGTCGACGTGCTCGCCGGCGCGCAGCACTCGGCCGAGTTCCACCAGAAGAACCCCATGGGCAAGCTGCCCACCCTGGTGGACGGCGACGCCACCGTCACCGAGAGCGCGGCCATCGGGCTGTACCTGGCGGACCGCTACTCGTACGGCGTGCTCGCCCCGAAGGTAGACGAGGCCGCGCGCGGCACCTACCTGCGCTGGAGCCTGTTCGCGCCGTCGGTCATCGAGCCCGGTTGTTATGCGCACATGTCCAAGTGGGACTACAAGCCCGGCCAGGCCGGCTGGGGCACTTACGAGAACATGCTGGCCTCGGTGGAGGAGGCCATCGGCAGCGGACCGTGGCTGCTGGGCGAGCGCTTCAGCATGGCGGACGTCATCTTCGGCGGCACCGTGCGCTACATGCTGCGCTTCAACATGATGGAGGCGCGGCCATCGTTCGCGGCCTACGCGGCCCGTCTCGACGCGCGGCCAGCGTCCATCGCGGCAGCCGCCAAGAACAACGCCATCGTGGCAGAGCACAAGCTCGGGGGCTGACGGGGCGGGAGAGGTCACAGCCGCGCGCCAGTGGCCGCGTCCACGAAGAACGCACGCGACACCCACTCCACGCCGTCGTAGTAGCCCACGTCGCCACCCACAAGCAGGGCGTCGCCGTCTGGCACGACCAAGTGGAACGATGTCCACACGTCGAGATGGCGCGCCGAGGACGCGAACGAGGGGTCCAGCGCGCCGCTCGTGGGGTCGAGCCTCGCGAGGCCTGCCGCAGGGGTTCGGACGCCGCGATACCAACGAAAGGTGCCGGCGGCATAGAGCGCGCCGTCGGCGACGGCCAGGCTCGACACCCCCCACAAGATGCCGGCCATGTCCGGCGGGCTGAAGGTGGTGTCGAGCGCGCCGCTACGCAGGTCCAGCCTCACGATGTGACCGACGTTCGCTCCTTCGTACGCGAAAAAGTCGCCGCCTGCGTAGAGCGCGGTGTCCGTCGCCACCAGGGTTCGCACGCTCCCGCCGAAGAACCCGGAGCTGGGCGACGACTGTGTCGCAGGGGCAAACAGGGCGTCGAGCTCGCCACTCACGATGTCGAGCTTGACGAGCCCCGAGCGGAACGACGACACGCCGGACGGTCCCATGTACGTCTCGAAGGCGCCTGCCACGAACAAGGAGTTCCCCGAGCGAGCCAGGGCGTTGACCGTCCTTCCAGCGCCTCCGAAGCCGACGGGCACGTCGGTTGGGCTGAACGCCAAGTCACGCTCGCCCGTGGTGCGTGAGACCTTGACCAGAGTGCGGGCGGGATCGCCACGGTAGGCGATGAAGTCGCCTCCCACGAGCAGCGAGTCGCCCGCCACGAGCAGGGTGTAGACGTTGCCGTCCACGCCGTTTGCGCGAGGCCCCGGCGGGCTGAAGCTCGTGTCGAGCTCCCCCGTGACGAGGTCCAACTTGGCGAGGCCATGGGCGGAGTCGGGTACACCCCCGTATGCGGTGAAGTTGCCTCCCACGTAGAGGGCGTCCTCCGCCACGACGAGGCTGTGGACGGGTCCGTCGAAGCCGCGGAAGCGCCCCTCGACCTCGAAGGTGGTGTCGTCGAGCCTGGTGATGGAGCTCGCGCGGCGGCCACCGTAGCCGTAGAAAGAACCCCCGACCCAGACGCGCTCCCGTGTCGCCGACACGGCCCAGACGTCTCCGTCGAAGCCACCGAGGTTGTGGCCCGGAGGCGTCAGCGTGCTCACGGTCTCGCCCGTCTCTTCGTTCAACGCAGCGAAGCCGTGGATGGCCCGGTCGAGCGTCTCGAACGAACCGACCACGTAGACCACCCCCTCTCGCACGGCGATCGACCAGACACCCCGGTCGGTGAGTTCCGCCGAGAGAGCTGGCCTGAAGGTGGACGCAGGCGCCCCGTCTTCCAGCCCGATCTTCACCAGCCCAGGAAACGACCCGCCGAAGAACGAACCACCGACGAAGAGGAATTCTCCCGAAACCGCCAATGCCGTGACGCTCCCTGACTCTGGAACGCCGAGCGAAAAGGCTGTGTGGATGTCGCCCGTGTCGAGGTCGAGTCGTGCGAAATTCCGGTTTGGCGTCGGTTCGCCTCGATAGGTGCGAAACCTGCCGCCCACGTAGATCGAGTCGCCCGCGATCGCCAATGCGCTGACTCCGTCGTCGAAGCCGTCGACGGGCAGCACGCGTGGGGTCTGGAGGGCTCCGGTGGCCGGATCGAAACGTGCGAAGTTGTGGACCCGCCCTCCATCCGAGGTGGTTAGGTCGAACCATCCGCCGACGTACAGCGAAGTCCCCGCAGCCGCGAGCGTCGACACCCCTCCTGCGTCGTCGGTCACGGCAGCCACCTCGGCCGCGAACGCCGCGTCGGACTCGCCGGTCGTGAGGTCCAGCTTGGTGAGCATCGCCTCGTTGAAGGCCGGGAACCGTCCGACGTAGAGAGCCCCCCCGAACACCGCGAGCTCACGGACGTGCCCCTCGAAGCCGGGGGGCCCCGGCGGCGGACTGAACCGCGTGTCGAGCGCACACGTCCGCGCGTCCAGCTTGGCCAGTGACCGGATGCGCTGGCCACGGTACTCCGTGAAGTCTCCGCCCACATAGGCCGCGTCGTCGGTCACCGCGATGGCAAAGACGGGCCCGTTGAAGCCCGCCCCCACGCGACAGTCGTCCGCCTCGAAGCCTGACGCATCGAGCACCACCAGCGATGCGGCGGGGTTCGTCTGTACGCCAGTGAACTCGCCGCCCACGTACCAAGAGTCGCCGGCGTGAACAGCCGCCAGCACGCGCCCTCGGAAAGACAGCCCCGGGGGCGCTTCGTGCGACTCACTGCACGAAGGCACGCACAGCGCGAGCGCCGCCAGGAGCGCCGCCGTGGAGCGCCGCGCGCGGACCCCACTCGCGAGCGAACGAGCCTCGGCTTGGTGGAGGCTTGGACCTCTCCTGACTCTGTGGGCGTGCATGGACCCTCCGCGAGAGCACTGAGGCTACCACCTTCAAGTTGGGGGTCGACGCCGTTCGTGCTCGATCGACCGGCCAGTCGTCGGTACTTTCTTTGGCTGGGATGTCGGCTCCCGTCTCCCTCGTTCGTCGTCCCCGCCAACGCGCCGCGCGGGCGCCCACCAAGGAGAACCCCATGTCCTACATCGATGGATTCGTGATCGCGGTCCCCACCGCCAACAAGCAGAAGTTCCTGGACCACGCCACGGAGGGCGACAGCCTCTTCATCGAGTTCGGCGCGCTGCGGGTGCTCGAGTGTTGGGGCGATGACGTCCCCCACGGCCAGGTCACGGACTTCTATCGCGCGGTGGGGGCGAAGGAGGACGAGACGGTGGTCTTCTCGTGGATCGAGTGGCCCGACAAGGCCACGCGCGACGCGGGCATGAAGAAGATGTTCGAGGACCCGCGCATGTCACCCGAGCTCAACCCCATGCCGTTCGACGGCAAGCGCATGATCTTCGGGGGCTTCGTGCCGCTGTTCGAGCTGAAGAAGTAGCTCGCCCTCGGAAGGGGAAGCCGGGGCACGACGGACAACGTCTCAGTAGACCGCGCTCGCCGTGAGGTCGCCCCACGCGACGCGCACCTCCGTGCCTTCGACCGCGTTCGAGCCGTTGGAGGGATTCCAGCCGCTTGGCCAGGACGTCTGGACGCCATCTACCTCGACCGTGAGATCCGCGCCGAGAACGGGGCACCCATCGGCGGTGCGCAACACGGTAATGAGCGTGTTGGCCGTGATGCCGTCCTCCGTGGGAGTCTGGACCTCCAGGGTCACCAGCTCGTCCTCACCGACCACGCGGACGTCGGCCATCCAGGTACGGTCCGCCGCCTGTGAGGTGACTTCGAGCTGGTACATCCCTGCGGCGGGTGAGTTGAACGTGATGAAATTGATGCCCCCCTGGTCGGGCGTCGCGCCCCCCGAGACGAAGATGCCATCTGCACGGACTTCGGCGTCCGGCGGAAACACCGCGTCGAGCGAGCGGCCGTCGGCGGCGCGCCGGGTCAGAATGGCAAGGGTGGGCACGCGCTCGAGTAGGCACACGGCTCCGAGGGGATCCTGGGAGCCCGTGAGCCCTTCGAAGGGAGGAGCGCTTCGCAAGCCTGCGACCCCCTCGCGCGCGAATTCGAGCTCGGCGTGGTCGAGAGGCTCATCGCGGAAGCGAAGCTCGAGCGTGGCACGATGACCGGCGGGGGCGGCGGTCAGATGCACCACTTCGATCGTGATGGCCCCGAAGGGGTTGGCAACGGCGCGATACCCGAAGCGTGGCTCGATATCTCCGGTCAGGACGGCAACGGTGAGATCGAGACTGCGGTGGTGATAGTCGTCGTCGTACGGGATCGCGCCCGCTTCGTCGGCAGCGAGCAGGAAGCTCTCGCCGAGGAAGCGAGACCTGTTCGGGGGTTCCTGAGCGCATGCCGAGAGCCATAGGACACCAAACACAACCCCCAGGGAGCGACGTCCACAACCGCCTCCGGTCCCACTCCTTGCGCCTCCCTCCATGGTGCCCTCCCTGCTGTTTGTCGGATAGTCTAGCCCTGCGCCTCGGGCACGCGCCAGTACGTGGGGATGGGCGCCGACGCGCGCGTCTTCGGGTCGAAGCCCACCATCACGACCTTCAGCTGACAGCACAGCTTGCCGTCCGCGAACACCTGCTGCTCGAGGGTCATGCTCTTCTCGCCCAGCTTCACCACGCGCGTGGTGAGCGTGACGCGCTGCCCGAAGCGGCCCTCCGATGGGTAGTCCATGCCCAGGTGCGCCAGCACGAACCAGGGGATCTCGGAGCGCGGCCCCGGGATCTGCTTGAAGAAGCTCTCGCGGCCCACCTCGGCGAACGCCGCGTAGGACCCGGAGCTGATGTGCCCCATGGCGTCGGTGTCGGAGAAGCGGACCTGGATGACGTCCTCGACGGGCTCGAGCACGACAGCGGGCTTGGGGGAGTCGCTCATCCAGGTGAGTAGCACCACCGGGGCGCGGCGGCAGCGCTCAGCGGCGGCTGGCGAGCACGTGCGACTGGATGGCGCCTGCGATGAGCGGCATGGCGGCCGCCGGGAAGTTGTGGCCCATGCCTTCAATCGGCACGTAGCGCGCGCCCGGGATGAGCCTGGCCGTGGCTTTCCCCGCGCGCTCGGGGATGAGCGGGTCGTGGGTGCCGTGCATCACCAGGCTGGGCACGCGCACCCGCGGCAGACGCGCGCGCCTGTCGGAGGACGCGTCCAGGATCGCCCCGAACTGCCGCGCCGCGCCGGCCGGGTGCAGGCCACGGTCCCACACCTCACCGGCCAGCGTACGCATGCGCGCTTCGTCGAAGGGGTAGCCCGGCCCGCCCAGCACACGGAAGGTCTCCACGAACTTCCCGAGGTGCTCCTCACGCGTCTTGGCGGGCTTGTCCACCAGCTTGCGGATGGCGGCGGGCTTGCCCAGCGTGTACCGGCGCCCCCCCGGCGTGGACATGATGGACGTCATGGTCAGCAAGCGGTCGGCGTGGCTGATGGCCAGCTCCTGCGCGATCATGCCGCCCATGGACGCGCCCGCCACGTGTGCCCGCTCGATGCCCAGCGCGTCCAGCAGGCCCACCACGTCGAGGGCCATGTCGGCGATGCGATACGGCCCCGGCAGCGGCCTTCCCAGCACGGAGCGCATGAGCGCCTTCTGCACGTCGGGCACGCCCAGGTGCTTGAGCTTGGTGGACTTGCCCACGTCGCGGTTGTCGAGCGTCACCACCTGGAACCCGTCGCGCACCAGCTGGTCCACGAGCTCGCGCGGCCACACGATGCGCTGCGCGCTGAAGCCCATGATGAGCACCAGCGGCTCGCCCTCACCGTGGACCTCGTAGTCGATCTCGATTCCGTTGCTCTGTGCGACTGGCATCCGGCCACCCTAGCAGGGACGGGGCGGCCGGCGGAAGCTCCGCGCACCCTCGGTGTCTTTCCCGCCCCACACGCTGCAGCCAGTCAGGCGTCGGTCTGCGTGCCCGCCCGTCGCGCTCGCTCTGCCCGACCCTCGAGGTAGCCGCGCGCATAGGTGCCGAACCACCGGTCCACGTGCGCCATGAAGCCCGCGTAGTTGCCCTTCACCTTGGCGTGGTGGAAGTCGTGATGCGCAGCCCCGTGGGACCCGGGCAGCAGGTGCGTGGGGCTGAACGGGAAGTCGTAGCCGGCGTGACCCTCGGCCGCCTCCCACTGCCGGATGACCACCCAGATCCACAGCGGCAGCACGTGCGCGCCCAGCAGCAGCGGGCCCACCAGCATGAGCGACGCGGTGGTCAGGTACTCGATGGGGTGCATGTAGTGGCCGGTGATGGCCCACGGGGTGTGGATGCGGTGGTGCACCGAGTGGACGCGCTTCCAGAGCCAGCCGTGGTGCATGAGCCGATGCACCCCGTAGTAGAGGAAGTCGTCCAGGTAGATGAAGAAGAGCACCTGGGCGACGACCACCCACGCTGGCGGCAGCGGCCCCGCGTGGATGCCGAACTGGCGGATCAACGGCCACGACGCGACCGTCAGCAGCGCGAGCCACGCGTTGTTGACCAGGAAGGAGCGCACCGAGGGCCCCACTAGGTCCTGCGCACGGGGGCGACGCGACTGAAGGCGATAGCGCCGCGCCCAAGACGGGTCACGCGCGGCCAGGACACTCATGGGGACCGCGAACAGGAGGAACGCGACCATGCTGATCACGTTGGTGAGCACCGCGAAGCGGAGGAACATCGGGTCCTGGTAGGCGGCGAGCCACGCGTCCATCAGACCAGGAGGGTAGCCCGCGCGGCTCCATGCAGCGAGTCACGCGGCCTACGCGGCGGGACCACATGTGACCGCCTCATCCGGGACGCTTGACCTCGATCGCGAACCACGATTCTGGGCTGTCCTCGCAGTCCTCGTCGGAGCCGAACGCCAAGCAAGCGCCGCCGTCGATGCGCACCACGCGACGGTCCAACACATCGCGCTCGATCACGAACGGTATCTGCTCGGCGCGCAGATGTTCGAGCACCGCGGCGGGGCTCGGGACGTTTCCGGGTGTCACGAACCACGAGTCCCTCGACGATCAGCTGCCGAATCGAGAATTCCACCACTAGACTCCGTCTCCCTTCCAGGGCGCGCCCGGCAACAGCTCGACGATGCTCCTGGACACTACCGCGAACGCGCTGTCGAAGTCCCACGAGACGCCGGGACGCAGGAGCGGAACGATATCGTCGCGGAAGTCGTGGTCACTCGCCTTCTCGTGGAGGTTGGCTTCGAACTGCGCGCGGCTGACTGCATGCCCGCCCTCGGCCATGTAGCGATGGAAGCACTGGAGCACCACCGCGGGGTCGACGCCGCCGCGCTGAAGGGCGCACCACAGATCGAAGAGGTCCCTCCCCTTCTTGCGTTGGTAGAGTGCGCGGAGCTTCGTGCCCAGCAGCTCATCGAGCTTGAAGGTCGTCACGCTCGCCGCCCCCTTGAACCAGGGGTTGTCCACCACGACAGGCGTGCGGATGAGGCCGAGCTCGGTGAAGTGTTCACGCGAGTTGATCTCCACCTTCAGTCGCATTCGGAGGGCTGGAACGCCTTCGGACTGGAAGCGGTATGCGAGCTTGACGCGACCCTCCTTCAGAGTGCGCTGCGGCGTCCCGAGCCACGGGTCGAGGACACGGCGAACGGCATCGAGCGTCTCGCCGATGGGCTCTGCCTTGACCTGCACGAGGTCGATGTCTTCCGAATAGCGAGCTGCCGGGTGCAAGTGGAGCTTGTACAGCGCCGTGCCGCCACGGAAGGCCAGGCGCTCTGCGATCTCTTCGAGTGTGAACATGTCGACGAGTGCTCGCGTGATGACGAGGTCTTGCTCGACCTGCGCGTCCTGTAGCCACGGCGCCTGCTCGCGCCATGCGGTGATGAAGTCTCTCGGGATCACTCGTCAGGCTCCACTTCGACGTTGACGATGACCTTCCACCGGGCACTTCGCTTCGCCCCCGCCACATCCACCGCACGCCGGAGAGGAATGTAGCTGAGCGCGTTCTGCTCGACGAATGGAAGAAGCTCCACAGCCAGCTCGTTGGCGCCAACGAGCTCCAGCAGGTACCCAAGACGCTGGCACCAGCCGACCGGGCACAGCTTTGCGACCTCCAGCAGCTTGGGCCCGTTCAAGGATTCTGTAAGCTCAGCCAGGACGGTAGCCACGTTGCTCAGGCCACCCGCGTGATGGGGGTAGCCCACCAGCTCGAGGGCCGTCAGTTCGGGTGTGGCGTACCGCAGATAGCCGCGCGGTGTGTTTACGCGTGTCACCGGCATGTCCTCTAGGTCGCTGCGACCGATGAACGTGATCCGTACCTCGCCGCACTCCACCGCAGGCCGGCTCGTGGGCACCATGACTTGGAGGGACTGCGGGCGTTGATGGGCTGCCCCATACTGCGCCGCCGCCGAGAGCAGAGCGACGTAGTACGGCACGCCCAGTTCCCCCATGAGCTGATCGATGAAATGCTCCGCGGGGAGGCACCCCAGGCGGCGATACTCGGGTGGCACGACCACATGGAACGAGCGCATGGGGCTCGCGATGCGTCCTCGTTGCTTGAGGCGCCGAAGCTGAGCACGGACCGCAACCTCGGACCCTCCGAGGGCCTCTAGAGCTGCCGTGGTCGTGAAGTGGTGGAGACCACGGGCCACCAGGTTGTCGATGTACTGCTCCGCGCGCATTGGCTACGATTATCGTCCAGAGAAATGATTGTTGTTACTTTTGATAATAATCGTAGCACAAGCGCAGGCTGACGACAATGCTCGTCGAAAGTCACCAATTTCGCTCCATTGGATTCGAATCGTCTCACCAGCCAGCGTCACGACCTCGGCACTTTCCGTCTCCATTGTTGAATATCGACCACACGTGAGAGTCTTGGGCCCCATGTCGCACATGTCCCGCTCGTGGTCGCTCGCCTGGTGTCTGGCCCTCGCCGCCTTGGCGCTGGGCGCCCCGAACCGAGCCGAGGCGGATCTCTTCAGCGCACCCACGGACGCCCCCGGGGGTGGCCGGCGCACGTGCGCGCTGAACGGCGTGGTGTGCCTGTCGTCGCCCATCATGGAGACCCCGCCAGGGGGCGGCATCAGCGTGCGGGGCGAGCCCACGCTCACCATCGCGCCGCCCGGCGCGGCGCCCATGGTGATCCAGCTGGGCGAGGCCGAGATCACGGTCACGCCCACCGGCTTCCGCTTCATGGGCTCGGCCGGCGTGCAGGGCTTCGGGCCGCTGGCCGGCTGGGAGTTCGCGGGCCCGCACGGCGACCTGGCAGTGGGCCTCGGCTCGAGCCCGGCGTTCGACGGCTACGAGCGCAACGGCTCGCCGGCGGGCTTCCCGGTGGGCGACACGCGCATCGGCAAGGACGACGGCTGGTTCTACATCTACATCTCGTACGGGACCGAGTTCGCGGTGGTGGCCCCCGGCGGCAACCTGCAGATCAGCCAGGAACTGATGGCGGGGAACACGCTCTTGATTGGCATCCGTCCGTCGGCGCCCGAGAACTTCGTCTTCTATCTGGGTGGCGGATTCACCGCGCCCATCACGTATGGGACGGTCGGCGACGGCTACGTGCTGGTGCAGAACGGCGCCCGCGCGTCCTCGCTCCCGCCCATCGACGTGCTCTACGAGTTCCCCGGCGAGCGGACGCTGCCGGGCACGCTCTCGCCGTCGCTGCTGGTGGGCGGCACGGTGCAGCTGGGCTCGCCGTCCATCCCCATCTCGGGCTGGGCGCAGATGGGATTGCAGCTGAACCCGCGGCGCCTGAACGACACGCGCGGGCGGCTGGACGCGAGCCTCACGCTCAACCTGGACCAGTATCCACCGTTCAGCGCGTCCATCCCGCTCGCGCAGGCTTCGGCCTACGCCAGCGCGGAGCACACGCTCATCAAGGCCGGCAACGTCCCGGCCAACGTGTTCGCGGGGACGCCGCTCGAGGACTTCGACGTGGGCACCGGGGGCTACGCGTTCCACGCCTACGTGCCTTACGCGCGCAGCCCCGTGATCCAGTTCCGCGCCGAGTCGGCGCGCGTGGCGGGGCTCTCGCTCGGCGACTTCAAGATCGGCTTCCTGGACGGAGGCCGGGTGAGCGCGCGCGGCAACCTGCACATCTTCGGGGCCGACTACGCCATGGTGGGCACCATCACGACGGGGCCCAACCCGCGGCTGCGCATGACCAACACGGCGGGGGTGCGCCTGTTCGGGCAGACGCTCGGTGCGGGCCTGATCGAGCTCACCGTGAGCCGCAACGACGCGAGCGTGCGCGTGGCCGGCAACGTGACCTTGTCGGGCGTGCGCTTCCGGCTGGACGAGACCTACCGTGCCTCCCAGCTGGCGGGGCTCGTGAACAGCGTGAGCCTGCCGCTGCCGCCCGTGGCGTTCCGGCAGGACCTGCGCGTCACCATCGCGGGCCGTGCCTACGGCATCCTGGTCAGCGGCTCGGCGGCGGGCACGCTGTCCACGTCGCCCTCGGTGCTGGCCAGCGGAAGCTCGTCCATCAACACGCCCGAGATCCGCATCGCCGAGTCGGGCTGTGTGGAGCCCGTCTGCACGGGTGGCGGGTGCAGCCGGCCTTGCGAGAGGGTGTGCACGCCGCGCGATCCGATCACTCAGCAGCGGCTGTGCGAACGGGTCTGTGGTCCCGAGGTGTGCACCGAGCGCAACTGCACCCCACGCACCTGCACGGTGCCGGCCAGCACCATCCCGGCGGTCAACGACTCGAGCTCGTTCAGCAACGTCACGGTGTCGCCGAGCGGCTTCAGCGTGCAGGTGCCCATCGCGGGGCGCACCGCCGTGGACCCCGACTACGACTCGCCCGCGCCGGCGCCCGAGCCTTCGCTCGAGCCGGCGACGACGAGCCCCGCTCGCACCACGGCGGCGCCACGGCCCGTGCCCATCGGGCCTGCGCCCGCGCCCGGCCCGCAGCAGCCGCGGCCCACGCCCACGCCGCCCCGGCCCACGCCGCAGCAGCCCACACCCACGCCGCAGCAGCCCACGCCCACGCCGCAGCGGCCCAGCCCCACGCCCGTGACAGCGCCCGCGCCCGGTCCGCGCTTCCGCATGACCAACGCGTGGCGCGGCGCCGACGTGTGCCTCGAAGCGCAGGAGCCCAGCCCCGGACAGCGGGCCGTGCGGCTGGTGGCGTGCACGGGGGCCGACGCACAGCAGTGGGTGAGCGTGCCCGCGGGTGGCGCCGCCGTGCAGCTGACCACCGTGCGCTTTGGCGCAGGCATGTGCCTCGACGTGGACGACAGCAGCGGCGCCAACGGCCAGCTGACGCTCTCGCCGTGCGGCAGCCGGCCCGGGCAGCGCTTCCTCACCAGCGCGGTGAGCGGCGGCTACAGCCAGCTGACCACGGAGCTGCGCGGCCCCTCGAGCTGCGTGGACGTGGCCAATGATGGCGTCAACAACCGCCTGCGCTTGTCGCCGTGCGGGAACTTCAGTGGCCAGGCGTGGCTGATGACCGGCGCCGCGGCCCCCGCGCCCACACCGCAGCAGCCGCGCCCCACCCCGGCGCCTCAGCCGGTGCCGCAGCCCCAGCCGGTGCCGCAGCTGCCCACCCGCCCGACGCCCGTGCCGCAACCCACGCCCACTCCCGTGACGGCCCCGGCGCCCGGCCCGCGCTTCCGCATGACCAACGCCTGGCGCGGGGACAACGTGTGCCTCGAGGCCCAGGAGCCCAGCCCCGGACAGCTGGCCCTGCGCCTGGTGACGTGCACGGGGGACGATGCGCAGCAGTGGGTCACGGTGCCCGCGGGTGGCGCGGCCATTCAGCTAACCACCGTGCGCTTTGGCGCGGGCATCTGCCTGGACGTGGACGAAGGCAGCGGCGGGGCCAGCCTCATGACGCTCGCGCCCTGCAGCAGCCGTCCCGGCCAACGCTTCCACACGAGCTCGGTAGGTGCCTACACCCGCCTGACCAACGACCTGCGCGGGCCGTCCAGCTGCCTCGACGTGGTCAACGACGGCACCAACGACCGCGTGCGCATGGCGCCCTGCGGGAGCTACAGCGGACAGTCCTGGCTCTTGCCGGGCGGCGCGGAACCCGTGCCCCCGCGGCCGCCTCGCCCCGCGCCACAGCAGCCGCAACAACCACCGCCCACGCCCACGCCCGCGCCCGCGCCCACGCCCATGCCGGCGCCGGTGCCCGTCACGCAGCCCACCACCGAGTGGCGTGTGATGCGCATGACCAACGCGTGGCGCGGCCCGGACGTGTGTCTCGAGTACTCCCCCGGCGGCCCCATCAACGTGGTGCTCACCGCGTGCAATGGCTCGCCCGGGCAGGTCTGGGTGGGCCTGCTGGACGCCTCGGGGGCGGTGCGTCTGACCGCACGCAACGGTGGCACCGAGCGCTGCCTCGACGTGGTGGACGGCAGCAACCGGCTCACCTTTGCGCCCTGCGGTGACCGGCCCGGGCAGCGCTGGCATGCCGTGGACGCAGGCGGCGGCAACTTCCGCCTGAGCAACGACCTGGGCGGCACGGGCCGCTGCCTCGACGTGATCAACGACGGCATCAACAACCAGCTCCAACTGGCGCCGTGCGGAAACTACAGCGGCCAGATCTGGGCGCTGCCCCCCACGCGCTGACGCTACGGGTTGTCCGCCAGGTGCACGGGCCGTGTGGGCGCCTCCAGCGCGGCCCGGAAGATGTCTGGCCAGGGCGCCGTGGACCCGAGGTGCGAGAGCACCGCGAACAGCCCCCACTGCAGCCGATTCAGCAGCAGCCACTCGGCGGGCATGGCCATCTTGAGCTTGTTGGGGTTGTCGAACACCAGCTTGCCGTAGCTCTCCTCCACGTATGCGTGTGTGAACGTGAAGAAGGGCCCGCGTGTGCGCATGGGCGTGTACAGCTGCAGCATGGCGTCCCACTGCGCCTCCCAGTCCATCTTCTTGGGCTTGGGGGTCATGCCCAGGTCGGGAAAGCGCTTCTTGAAGGTGTCGAAGTCGCCGTCCTGCGCGGCCATCGCCACGCGCTTCCACGCGTCGATGAAGTCCACCTGGTAGTAGCGCACGCAGCCGAAGTCGAGGAACGTGACCTGCCCCTCGTCGCCGAAGAGGTAGTTCCCGGGGTGCGGGTCGCCGTTGTAGACGCCGTGCCGAAACAGGCTGTCGAAGGCCACTCGGAAGATGCGCTCGCCCGCGCGATCCCGCGCCGCCTGCGAGGCCGTGTCCACGAAGGGCTGAAAGCGCATGCCGTCCACCAGGCGCGTGGTCAGCACCCGCCGCGCGGAGCGACTGGGCACGATGGCCGGCACCGAGCAGCCCTCTTGCGTGGAGAGCAGCCCCTCGAACAGCTGCTGATGCCGCGCCTCGAGCACGTAGTCGCACTCTTCGAGCGTGCGCTCGCGCAGCTCTTTGGCCAGCGCGCGACCGTCCATGGGGCTGCCAAGAGTGAAGACCGAGGCGAGCCCGCCCAGGAAGTCGAGGTCGCCCACCAGCAGCGCCTCGATGCCGGGGTACTGAACCTTCACGGCCACCGGCTGACCGTCCACGCGCGCGCGGTGCACCTGCCCGATGCTGGCCGCCGCGAAGGGGCTCTGCTCGAAGCCCTCGAAGAGCTGGTCCACCTCGCCGCCGAGCTCGGCGCGCACCACCTCCTGCACGCGCTCGTACTTCATGGCCGCGCTCTCGGACTGCAGCTTGGCCATGATCTCGCGCGCCTCTTCGGGCATGGCGCCGGGCAGGAAGCTGGCCATCTGCCCGGCCTTCATGACCAGGCCCTTCAGCTGGCCCATCTCGGTGACCATGGTGCGCGCCGCCTCGACGGCCTTCTGCACGTCCACCTCGCCCTGGCGCGCGCCGAACACGCTGCGTGACGCCGCCCGCAAGCCCGCGCGCGCCGCGAGCTTGGCCGTGACCGCGGTGCGCTTGCGGAAGCCGCTAGCGAGGGAGTCCAGCGTGGGCAGGAGCGTCTTCGGGTCGTCGTCGTCGCTGCCGTGCTGGGCCATGGAGTGGGAGCATACGCTAGGGACCCGACTCGAAGAACACCAGCCACTCGGCGCTCGTTAGCCGACGCGCGAGAGGAAACGCCGCCAGCCTCGCAGCGGTGGAAGGCACACGACACCCGCTTGAAGCGCGCGCTGCGCGCCCCGGCGTATGGCACGCTGTAGCACTGCCCCGCGCGGGCTCTGCCGGAGAAGAGGCCATGTTCGCAAGCGCCAAGACGACCGTGACATTGCTGTTCCTGAGCGCGCTGCTCGCGTCCATCGCACTGGCTCAGCCCGGCGGCATGGAAGGCTTCCCGCCGCACCCGGGTGGGCAGGTGAACCTGCGACGAATCAGCTCCGGTCCGCTAACCGCTGCGGAGGTGCAGGCCGTGCTGGCTCCCGTGCCCGAGCGGCTGCGGCGCTGTGCCCGAGCACGAGCGCGGCGCGAGGAGGCCGTGGCCGCCAGCGTCGACTTCGACCTCACGGTGCTCGCGAACGGGCGGGCGCGGACCGAGGGCTTGGTGAACGACCCACGCGACGACTCCACGCCGCACGAGCGCGCGTGGGTGTCCTGTGCGCGCCGTGTGGTGACCGGGCTGCGCTTCCCGGTGAAGGACGCCCCGAGCGAGCTGCGCCTCACGCTCATCTGGATGATGGACGACGTCCCCCACGGCACCGGGCTCTTGTGACAAAGGCGAATTCCCGGCGCCCCTGCTATTGACCGAAGTTCAACACGGATCTAGAGTGAGGTCATCCCACTCTGGAGGACCGTGTCATGACCGCCGCCCAAGCCGCCCGAACCGCCCCCGTCACGACTGCTGCGTCCACCCCCGCGCTCGACCGCGACAAGCGTCCGCCCATCATCATTCGCCGCGTGGAGGTGGACCTGGACGCCCCGTCCGAGAAGTACTGGTACAACGGCTCGCCAGGCATGACGTCCTTCGCGTACGCGCTGTCGGCCGTGTTCCCGGATGGCGAGCGCTTCTTCATCGACGCCGTGCGCCACTACCGCGACCGCATCACCGACCCTGCTCTGGCCGCCGAGGTGCGCGCGTTCATCGGTCAGGAGGCGCAGCACGGCCAGGTGCACGAGCGCTACAACCAGCGCGCCGAGGCCGACGGCTTCCCGCTGTCCGACATCACCAACCGCGCGAAGGGGCGGCTGGCCCATTTGCGCAAGACGGCACCGCCCGAAGTGCAGCTGGCCATCACGTGCGCGCTCGAGCACTTCACGGCCATGATGGCCGAGCAGCTGCTCGGCGACCCGCGCATGAGCGAGGGCGTGAAGTCGCCGCACCTCGAGACGTGGCGCTGGCACGCGGCGGAGGAGGCCGAGCACAAGGCCGTGGCGTTCGACGTGTACATGGCCGTGGACGGCAGCTACGCGACGCGCGTGCGCACGTACCTCGTGGTGTCGTTCATGTTCTCCACCACCACGCTGGCCACCACGTACTACTTGATGTTCAAGGACGGCACGCTGTGGAACGCCAAGAACCACCGCGACCTGCTCTATTGGCTGCTGGTGAAGCCGGGCCTGGTGCGCAACGTGATCCCGGGCTGGCTCGACTACCTGCGCCCCAACTTCCACCCGTGGGACCGAGATGACCGGCACCTGCTCGACCGCTGGAAGCGGGAGTGGGCGCCGGCCTTCCGGTAGGCGGCTGCGCTCAACGCGCGGCGCCTACTTCTTCCCGCCGAGGAAGCCCCCCAGCGCGTCCGCGATGCCGTCGGGCAGCTTGTCGGCCACGCCGGACAGCAGCTTCGGGCCATGTTCCTTGAGCAGGTTCTCCACCACGTCGGCGGCCTGCTTGGCCTGCGCTTCGTCGAGCCCGGCCTTGGCCTTGAGCTGCGCCACGAGGGTGCCCTTGATCGATGAGATGTCCATCTTGTCCTCTTCCTGTTCTGCGTCGCCGGAGGGGGCCACGCGGGGCACACAGCATCCCTGATCCGGGCGCGCGCGTGAACTCTCAATCGCTGCGCGCGGCCAGCCAGTCGGCCACGGGCGCCCAGAGGTGCTGAGGCGCGCGGCTGCCCCCGAGGATGCCGGTGTGGCCGCCGGGGCCCGTGAGGAGCTGCTTGTCGCGGCTGCCCATCAGCGTGAGCAGCGGGGCCGTGGCGCGCACGGGCACGATGGGATCCTCGGTGCCCGCCACCACCAGCAGGTTGGCCGTCACGTCGCGCAGCGTGGCGTGCGCCCCGGGGAGCGGGAGCCGGCCGTCGAGCAGGCAGTTGTCGGTCCAGAAGTGGCGGATGATGTCCTGCGTGACCGCGCCCGGATAGGCCGTCATGTCGTCGAGGAAGGCCGCGTTGGTGGCGTGCGCCGTGACGAAGTCGCGGTCGTGCAGGTTGAGGAGCAGCTCGCCGTAGCCCTCGAGGGTCCCCACGGGGTTGGTGAGCTTGAACATCAGGCTGTTGGCCCAGCCCGGCGACCGCATGAGGCGCGGGGGCAGGCGGTGCACACCGAGGCCCGTGCGCTCGCTCAGGCGGCTCAGCTGCTTGGCCGCGCGGCGGGCGTGGGGCCCGAGCTCACCCGCGGCGTGGTAGTCGCAGGGGGCACCCACCAGCACCAGGTTCACGATGTCCGGGTCACCCAGCGCCGCGTAGCTCATGGCGAACAACCCACCAAAGCTCCAGCCGTGCAGCGACAGCCGCTGCGAGCCGCTGTGCGCGCGCACCGCCGCGAGGGCACGCGGCAAGATGCCGGCGAAGAAGTCCGCGAGGTGCAGCCCGTCGTGACGCGCCTCGGGGCGACCCCAGTCCACCAGGTACACGTCGAAGCCGCGCGCCGTGAGGTACTTCACCAGGCTGCGGTCCGGGAAGAGGTCGTAGATGCGCATGGTCACGGCCAGCGGCGCCACCAGCACGAGCGGCACGCGGAAGCGCGTGGGCACCACCGGCACGCGCTGCCCCTGCAGGTCGATGCTGTCGTCGGTGAGCGGCAGGTAGTGCCGCACGCAGGTGATGTCTTCGCGGAAGACCTCCTCGTAGGGCGTGCGCTCGGCCAGCACCAGTTCGTCGCGACGCAGCCAGTCGAGCGCGTTCTCGCCCATGTGACCGAGGCGCCTGCGGGTGCGGCGCGCCACGTGCCGGGCGCGGGACGAGAGGCTCGGAGGCTGCGTGCGAGGTGCGTTCATGCCGGTGAGGCGTAGCTCAAAGCACGGCACCGCGCCTTCGCGTGGCTACGACTTGCTCGGTGTGAGCATGTGGTGCGCGCCCTTGCCGATGGCGAAGAGGCCGAAGAGCGCGAACGGCGCGGAGGCCAGCGGCTTGCCGCCCACGTTGTAGAGCAGCGCCACCAGGCTGTGGACGGTGCGGCTGGTGTCGGCGCTGTGCTCGAAGTCCCACAAGTACCAGTAGATGAACACCGCGAGGACGCAGAGGAAGATGCCTCCCGCGAGCGCCTTCAGCCCTTCTTTCTGACGATGATTCATGGTGTGAGGCTACCTCACGGAGGGCCGAGAGCTTCCCCCCGCGAACACGGGGTGGAACGGGGCCGGAGGTCAGCGCAGCACGCAGCGCTCTCGCACGCAGACGGCTTGTGGAGGCGGCTGGACGTCGCGCTCGGGCTGACACGCCAGGGACTCGGGGGACGCGCACTCCTCCACCGCGCAGTCGTCCTGGTAGGCCGCCCACGCGGCGCGGCTCCAGGCTTGCCGGTCCTCTGGACAGAAGCTGATGCAGCAGTTGCGCGGCGTGCCGATCATACAGTCCGCGTCGGTGGCGCAGAGCTGCGGGTCCACCTCGAGGCTCGGGTCGCTGGGGTCCACGCCGGGGCGCGTGGGCTCGATGGGCGGCATGGCCTCCACGGGCTCGACGGAGGGGTCTCGCGGAGCATCGCCGCCGCCCCCCGCACCAGCCTGGGATCCCTCGCCGGGCGCGGAGGGCGAGCCACACGCCAGCGTGAACGCGAGTGGGACCAGCATGAACCACGAGAGGATGCACCGACGAGCCACCTCCCCCTTGTACCAGAACCCAGCGCGGAGGCGCCCGCGACTCGCTATGCTGAATCCGTATGGCGCGCCCGCTCTCACGTCTCTTCCACGCCGTGGTCGTCGTCGGCGCATCGCTCTCGGCGTGCGATCCCGCCGAGCCGGCTCCGAGCCCCCCGCCCGGGCCCGCAGCCGCCACCCCCACGCCCGCGCTCACCCCGCCCCCGCAGGCCGGCCCACCCGAAGCCGCCGCGCCACCCGCCGCGGAAGCCGACGCCGCCATCGCAGCCACCACGGCCCCCCCGCCGCTCGTAGGCCCACCCGCTGCGACCCCGCGACCAAGCACCTCCATGCGCCCGCAGGCCCCCGCCGATCCCCGCGGCGAGCGCTGCCCCCCAGGCTCGGAGGCCCCTTCCCCCCTGCTTCCCACATCCTGTAGCCCACCCGCTACGCCCCCACCGCCCCCGCACGCTATCCTTCCACCACCATGTCCCGCTCAGTCTCGCGCCTGTTCCACACGGTGGTCGTCGTCGGCGCCTCCCTCTCGGGCTGCAGCCCGAGCCCAGAGCCAACGACCCCGGAACCGGCCCCAGTCTCGGACTCCGACTCGGCCTCCGGTGTGTGTCAAACGAGTTGTCGCCTGAATCTTCAAGCGGCCTTGCCCACCGTGGTGGAGACGGTGATCGCGGGCCGGTCCGGGTTGAGGTGGACCACCGAGGGGCGGTCCCACGGACGGACGTTGCGTGTCCAGCGCTCGGGGTGCTTTGCGTGGGCCTGTTCGTAGACGAGGCGGCGGTGGGCGAGGATCGGGAGGTCGGCGCCCACGTGGCGGGCCTGCGGAGTGACGAAGCCGATGGCGGAGTGCAGGTGGTCGTGGTTGTACCAGCGCACGAACGCCTCGATGGCAGCGACGGCTTCCTGCATGGTCTGGAAGCGACTGGTGGGGTGGTCGGGGCGGTACTTCAGAGTGCGGAAGAGCGCCTCGATGAAGGGGTTGTCATCGCTCACGCGCGGCCGGCTGAACGAAGAAACGATGCCGAGGGAGGTCATCATCGCGAGCATCGTGGCGCCCTTCATCGGCGAGCCGTTGTCGGAGTGCAGGACGATGCCCTTGGTCTTCACGCGAAGCTGGTCGCAGGTGGCTTGGAGGAGCTGCGCCGCGAAGTCGTCGGACTCCTTGTCGCTGACGCCCCAGCCCACGATCTTGCGGCTCCACACGTCGAGGAAGACGTAGAGGTAGAAGAACTTCCCACGGACCGCAGCGGGAAGGTACGTGATGTCCCAGCAGAGCAGCTGGTTCGGTCCGGTGGCCGCGCGGGCCTTCGGGCGCTTGTTCGTGCGCGCCTTCACGGGCCCGCGATGCGTCTTCAGCCCCTGCTCCTCGAGCACCCGGTACATGGTGGACTCCGAGCACAGGTAGTCGCCCTGGTCGGCGAGGCGCGGCACGATCTGCCGCGGCGAGAGGTCGCGCATGGCCTCGCTGGTGGCGACCTGCACCACCTTCGCGCGCTCCGCCTCGCTCAGCTTGTTGGCCGGCGGCGTCTTCGACCCGTGACGGCGGTCGTCGCCACCCTGAGGGCCCTGCTCGCGCCAGCGTTGGAGCGTCCGCGCGGGCAGCTCGATGACCTCACAGGCCTTCTGCAGGCGCGCTCCGGAGCGGACGGCTTCGTCGACGAGGGAGAGGATCATTTGCCGCGCCTCCCCGATGTGTCGTCGTCCTCGTCCCCCCAGAGCGCGTGGACTTTTTTTGCCAGCACCAGCAGCGCCGCCGTCTCCGCCAGCGCCTTGTCCTTGCGGTTGAGCTCACGCTCGAGCTCGCGGATGCGCTGCTGCTCCTTCGTACGTGGGCGGCTGCCTCCGAGGGCGGCCAGCGCCTGCTCCCGCCACTCGGTCACGGTGGCTTCGTGCAGCCCCTCCCGGCGCAGGTACACGCCGAGCTCCGAGCCCGTCAGCCCCGCAGTCTCTCGCACCACCCGGAGCCGTTCGTCCGGAGACCAGTCTTCCGGGCGGCGGGCCTCCCGAGGGGGCGGCTTCTTGTCTGTGTCGTTTGCCACGAGCGCCACGCTAGCCGCTTGTCGCAGCCACCGCGAGAGGGTGACCTGGGAGACCCCGCTGGTCTCCGCCAGCGCCCTCGCGGACGGCCCACCCGGCAGCATCAGCTTCTGGATCATGCTCTGTTTGAACTCATTCGAATATCGACCCATCGGGTCCCTGCCTGCCTCGCCCCCGAGGTGGTGTGGTGCGGTTCCTGAGCCGGGCTATGCACCCGCCGGAGGCGACAACTCACGCTGACACAGGGGCCTCCGCCTCGGTCTCG